>NZ_JBIUHC010000058.1:0-59103 GCF_044627735.1 Cupriavidus sp. CuC1
CAACTCGCCGGGCCGGTGCTGCGCCCGGTCGCCCAGGCCCACGCGCTCCAGCACCGTCATCGCCGCCGCGCGCGCCTCGGGCTGGCGCAGCCCGCGGATGCGCATCGGCATGGCCACGTTGTCCAGCGCGGTGAACTCGGGCAGCAGGTGATGGAACTGGTAGATGAAGCCCAGCTCGCGGTTGCGCACGATATTGCGCTCGCTCTCGCGCAGCGCGGTGAAGGGCCGGCCCTTCAGGGCGACGCGTCCGCTGTCCGGGTTGTCGAGCCCGCCCAGCACATGCAGCAGCGTGCTCTTGCCCGAACCGGACGCACCGACGATGGCGACTTTCTCGCCCGCATCCACCCGGACATCCACGCCCTTGAGCACGGTCACGTCCAGGCCGCCCTGGCGGAAGCGCTTGGTCAGGCCTTCGGCCAGCAACACCGGCGTATCGGATGCGGCCTTGCCGGCGGAATCGGCGGAATCGGCGGCATTGCCAGCCGGCACGGCATGCAGCAGGGTTTCACTCATAGCGCAGCGCCTCCGCCGGGTTGACGCGGGCAGCGCGCCAGCTTGGGTAGAGCGTGGCCAGGATGGACAGCACAAAGGAGACGATACCGATGGTCGCAATGTCGTTCACGCGGGGATCCGAGGGCAGTTCGCTGATGAAATAGATGTCGCGCGGCAGGAACTGCACATGCAGCAGCCGCTCGATGAAGGGCACGATCACATCGATGTTGAAGGCGATCAGCGCACCGCCGGCAACGCCCGCCAAGGTGCCGATAAAGCCGATGGCAATGCCCTGCACGATAAAGATCTTGGTGATCGAACTGGGCTGGGCGCCCATGGTGCGCAGGATGGCGATGTCAGCCTGCTTGTCCGTGACGGTCATCACCAGCGTGGACACCAGGTTGAAGGCCGCCACCGCGATGATCAGCGTCAGGATGATGAACATCATGCGCTTCTCGGTCTGCACCGCGGCAAACCAGTTGCGGTTCTGCTTGGACCAGTCGCGCAGGTAGAGCTCGCCGGAGAGCGTGCCGGCCAGCTCGTCGGCCACCTGGGGCGCGCGTTGCATGTCCGTCAGTTTCAAACGCACGCCGGTGGGCCCGGCGAGGCGGAACATGGCTTCGGCGTCGCGGATATTGATCAGCGCCAGCGCGTTGTCGAACTCGAAATGGCCGGACGAGAACACCCCGACCACGGTAAACTGCTTGAGCCTCGGCAGCACGCCGGCCGGCGTGATGGTGCCCTGCGGCACCACCAGCGTGACCTTGTCGCCCACCTGCACGCCCATCGCGTTGGCCAGTTCATTGCCGAGAGCGATGCCGAATTCGCCCGGAAGCAGGCCATCCATGCTGCCACCCCGGAACTGCTTGCCGATATCGGAAACCTTGGGTTCTTCCGAAGGCTCGACCCCGCGCAACAGCACGCCGCGCACGGCATCCTCGCGGGTCAGCATGGCCTGCGCGGCCACATAGGGCGCGGCACCGATCACTTCCTTGTTGTGCATCGCCTCGGCGGCGGTCTTCTGCCAGTCGGGCAGCGCCCCGGGGCCGACCACCTCGATGTGCGACAGCACCGAGAGCATGCGATCGCGCACTTCTTTCTGGAAGCCGTTCATCACCGACAGCACGACGATCAGCGCCGCCACGCCCAGCGCGATGCCGAGCATGGAAATCATCGAGATAAAGGAAATGAAGGTGTTGCGGCTGGCGCGCTTGCTTGCGCGGGTGTATCGCCAACCGATCTGCCACTCGTAAGGAAAGTTCAAGAGGGTTCCTGTTGTTAAGGAGAAACGCCGGCGCCACACCGCCAACGCCGCTGATGACTTGGCGGCCGCGCACCCGAGGCGCCGCCCGCGCCACTGTCGCAACCGGGCCGGGGACGATATTTCCGCCGCCGGCCAGCCGCAAGTTTACAATCTCGGCACCATGATGACGCACCTGACCCTGATTGTGCCCTTTTCTGTCCCGCCCGGCGCCGCGATCGACGCCGACGGCGGTGGCAACGACGCCATGCTCGAAGCCCTGCTGCGGCAGTTGGAGTTGCCGGCGCTGGGAAAGTTGCTCACGCGCGCCAGCCCCGGCCTGCGCGAGCGGCACGACGACCCCTTCCTGCGCGCGCTGCCGCATGAGCGCTGGCTGGCCGGGCGTGCCGGGCTCGACACAGCCCGTGTGCCCAGCGCCCCGTACATGCGCCTGGCCGACATGACCGCCGCCGGCACGGGCGCCGCCGCGGACGATGGCCAGGCCTGGGCCTGCCTGCAGCCGGTGCATATCCATGCCGCGCGCGACCACCTGGTGCTGATGGACCCGGCCCAGCTGCATATCCGGGCCGAGGAGTCCGCCGCCCTGCATGCCGCGGTGGCGGCGCTGCTGCAGGAATCCGGCATTGTGCTTGAAACACCGCATCCGGCGCGCTGGTACATCCCGCAAGCCGTGTTCGGGCCGCTTGTCGCCGCCAGCCCCCTGCGCGCCACCGGCCGCAACATCGACGTGTGGATGCAGGCCGGCGAGCGCGCGCGCGACTGGCGCCGGATCCAGAACGAGATCCAGATGACCTGGCACGACCATCCGGTGAACCAGGCCAGGGAAGCTGCCGGGGAGTTTTCCGTCAATTCGGTCTGGCTCCACGGCGGCGGCACCCTGCAACCGGTGCCGCGCCTGGCCGACACGGTACTGGCCGGCGACGCCTTCGTGCGCGGCTTGGCGCTGGCCGGCGGCGCCGCATGCCAGCCCCGGCCGTCCCGCTTCAAGGCCATCGAAGGCATGCAGGGCAGCGCCATGGTGCTGCTGGAGGACGCCATCGAGTCCCATATCGCCCAGGACTGGGGCCTGTGGATCGAGCGCATGCACACGCTCGACGCCGAATGGTTCGCGCCCGCCCTGGCCGCCCTCGAAGGCGGCCAGTTGCAGGCGCTCACGCTGATGCTGTCTGGCGACAATCACTACGCCGAGTTCACCGTCCGCCGCGCCGACCTGCGCAAGTTCTGGCGCGGCCTGGGGCAGCGCAGCGACTGGCGCGCGCTGCTGTCCGACCTGGCTTATGCCGCCTGATATGCCGCCCGATCACCTGGTTTTCCGCAAGACCCCGCAATGACAAAAATCGCTGTTCGCTCTTTTTCCGCCGAGCACGCCGGCAAGCTGGCCGGGTTCGGCCTGCATCCCACGCTGGCGCGCATCCTGTCGGCACGCGGCGTGCGCGAGCCGGCCGAGCTCGCCACCGAGCTGCCCGGCCTGGTGCCGCCGGCGGCCATGAAAGGCATCGACCACGCGGCCACCTACCTGGCCGACGCCATCGCCGCCGGCCGGCGCCTGCTGATCGTGGCCGACTATGACTGCGACGGCGCCACCGCCTGCGCGGTGGGCGTGCGCGGCCTGCGCATGCTGGGGGCGCGCATCGACTACATCGTGCCCAACCGCTTCGAGTACGGCTACGGCCTGACCCCGGAGATCGTCGCGCTGGCCGCGAAGCAGCAGCCGGACGTGATCGTGACAGTGGACAACGGCATTGCCAGCGTCGACGGCGTGGCGGCGGCCAATGCGCTCGGCATCGACGTGGTAGTGACCGACCACCACTTGCCCGGCGACCAGTTGCCCGACGCGGCGGTGATCGTCAATCCCAACCAGCCCGGCTGCGAATTCCCCAGCAAGAACCTGGCAGGCGTGGGCGTGATGTTCTACGTGCTGCTGGCCTTGCGTGCCGAACTGCGCCGCCGCGGCGTGTTCGACGCGCAGACCCAGCCGCGCCTGGACACCCTGCTCGACCTGGTTGCGTTGGGCACGGTCGCCGACGTGGTCAAGCTCGACAGCAACAACCGCATCCTGGTGGCGCAGGGCTTGAAGCGCATGCGCGCCGGACGCATGCACGCCGGCGTGGCCGCGCTGTTCCGCGCCGCCGGGCGCGAGGCCACGCGCGCCAATACCTTCGACCTGGGCTTTGGCGTGGGCCCGCGCCTGAACGCCGCCGGGCGGCTGGCCGACATGTCGCTAGGCATCGAATGCCTGCTGACCGATGACGCCAACCGCGCCTGGGAGATCGCCCAGGAACTCGACGGCATGAACCGCGAGCGGCGCGACATCGAAGCCGGCATGCAGCAGGAAGCCTTGCAGATCCTGGAAGGCCCGCTGGGCGCGCTGGACCCGGCCGCGCGCTTTACCGTCAGCGTGTTCAACGACACCTGGCACCAGGGCGTGATCGGCATCGTGGCCTCGCGGCTCAAGGAAAAATACCACCGCCCCACCATCACCTTCGCGCCGGGCGACGAGGACACGATCAAGGGCTCGGGCCGCTCGATCCCGGGCTTTCACCTGCGCGATGCGCTGGACCTGGTGTCCAAGCGCCATCCCGGCCTGCTGAAGAAGTTTGGCGGCCACGCCATGGCGGCCGGCCTGACCCTCGGCGCCGACAGCTTCGGGCAGTTCATGGAAGCGTTCGAGGCCGTGGGGCGCGAATGGCTGAGCGACGAGCAGCTGGCGCGGGTGATCGAGACCGATGGCGACATCGAGGATGCCTGCTTCAGCCCGGAATTCGTCTCGCTGCTGGAGCAGCAGGTCTGGGGCCAGGGCTTCCCGGCGCCCACCTTCTGCGGCGAGTTCAACGTGCTGCGCCAGAGCGTGCTCAAGGGCAAGCACCTGAAGCTGCAGCTTGGGCGCGGCAGCCAGCGCTTCGACGCGATCTGGTTCAACCACGCGGATTCGCTGGGCGCCAGCGCGCTGGTGGCCTACCGGCTCGACAACAACACCTTCAACGGCATCACGCGGGTGCAGATGGTGATCGAGCACGCGCAGTAGCGCGCCCGGCTGGCCAGCGGCTTAACCTTAGCCGCGCGCCGGCAGCAATCCCGCCGGATCCACCGGCTTGCCGTTGTTGCGCACCTCGAAATGCAGCTCGCTGTCGGCCGTGCCCATGCGCCCGACCTCCTGCCCGCTGGAGACCTGCGCGCCCTCGCTGACCGAGGGCTTGTCCAGGTTGCCGTACACCGTCAGCCAGTTGTCGTCGTGCTTGATGATCACCAGCATGCCGTAGCCGCGCAGGTTGCCCACGTGGATGGCCTTGCCCGCGGCGGACGCGCGTACCACGCTGCCGGGCGCCGTGTTGATGCGCAGGCCCTTGCTGGCGGGCGGCCCGTAGCTGGCGGTCACGCGGCCGTCGGCCGGCCATTGCAGGCGGATGCTGGTGGCAGGCGCGCGCGACGGCGCGCTGTTGTCCACCCGCGGGGTGTCCCCGACCGCCACCGGGCCGTTGCCAGCGCCCGTACCGGAGCTGGCGCTGGCGCCAGCCGGCGGGCGGATCCGCAGCAGCTGCCCGACTTCGATGCGGTCCGCGCTGGGCAACTGGTTCCAGCGCACCAGGTCGCGCACCGAGCGCTTGTGCCGCCGGGCCACGGTGTACAAGGTATCGCCGCTTTGCACCCGGTAGTAACCATCCGGCGCGGGCTCGCTGGCCAGGGTGCCGCAGCCGGCGGCCAGGCACGCGGCAGCAGCGGCCGCCAGCAGGCCAAGCGCGCGGCGCCGCGCGTTCGTCTTGTCGTGGTTGCTTTGCGTCATCACGTACTTATAGTCCCTCCCTGTCCATATCTTGAAGCCGGCCTTGTCACCTACCTTGGACCGACGGCGCGTTCGAGTCGGCCATGCCGCACCCGCAACTGTAGACCCTCCAGGGGGCAATCCGTTCGAAATCACGCAACAGACGCTATCACAGCGGGGGCCGAAGCCCCCGATCCGCTATAATTCAGGGTTTTGAAAGCGCAGGAACATCATGGAAGCAGAACGCCTCAACGCCATCTCCGGTGCCATCTCTGATCTCCGTTCGCGAACGGAAGATCTACGGGGGTATCTTTGACTACGATGTCAAAGTAGGACGACTCGACGAAGTCAACGGCGAACTCGAGGACCCCGAGGTCTGGAACAACCCCAAGCGGGCCCAGGATCTCGGCAAGGAAAAGAAAATGCTGGAGGGCGTGGTCAGCGTGCTCAGCAAGCTCACCGACGACCTTAGCGGCGCCGACGAGCTGTTCGAGCTCGCGCGCGAAGAAGGCGACGACGACACGCTGGAAGCCATCGAGACCGACGTAGCCGGCTTCGAGGCCATCGTCGCCGACATGGAATTCCGCCGCATGTTCTCCGGCGAAATGGACCAGGCCAACGCCTTTATCGACATCCAGGCCGGCGCCGGCGGCACTGAAGCCTGCGACTGGGCGTCGATGCTGCTGCGCCAGTACCTGAAGTATTGCGAGCGCAAGGGCTTCAAGGCCGAAGTGCTGGAAGAGTCGGAAGGCGACGTGGCGGGCATCAAGAGCGCCACGATCAAGGTCGAGGGCGAGTACGCGTTCGGCTACCTGCGCACGGAAACCGGCGTGCACCGCCTGGTGCGCAAGTCGCCGTTCGATTCGTCGGGCGGACGCCACACGTCGTTCTCGTCGGTCTTCGTCTACCCCGAGGTGGACGAGTCGTTCGAGGTCGACGTCAATCCGGCGGACCTGCGCGTGGATACCTACCGTGCCTCCGGCGCGGGCGGCCAGCACATCAACAAGACCGATTCGGCCGTGCGGATCACGCACATCCCGACCGGCATTGTGGTGCAGTGCCAGAACGACCGCTCGCAGCACCGCAACCGCGCCGAAGCCATGTCGATGCTGAAGTCGCGCCTGTACGAGCACGAAATGCGCAAGCGCCAGGCCGAAGCCGACAAGCTGGAGTCGTCCAAGACCGATGTGGGCTGGGGCCACCAGATCCGCTCGTACGTGCTGGACCAGAGCCGCATCAAGGATCTGCGCACCAACGTGGAAATGTCCAACACGCAGAAGGTGCTGGACGGCGACCTGGATCCCTTCATCGTAGCCAGCCTGAAGCAAGGGCTGTAACACGCAGCGGCGCCGCGCCGCCGCCACGCGCCCCCGAACGGACCGGCGCGTGGCGGCGGCAGGTGCGGCAACTCACCTGCCGGGACAATCTCGACCATGACCGCAGCATCGACCGCAGCAACGCATCTGATCATCATCACGGGCACCTCGCGCGGACTCGGTGCCGCGCTGACGCAGGCATTGCTCAAACCGGGCAACCGCCTGGTGTGCGTGTCCCGCAGCCGCAATCCCGAGCTGGAACGTGCCGCGACCGCCAGCGGCGTCAAGGTAGCCTGGCACCTGCAAGATCTCTCGCAGGCCGGCCCGTCGGCAACCTGGCTCGGCAGCGTGCTCGATGTCGTCGAGGAAACGCCCGCCAGCGTCACGCTGATCCTGAACGCGGGCATGATCGATCCGATTGGCCCCATCGCCAACCTGCGTGAACCGGCGCTGGTGCAGCATCTGCTGACCAACCTGGCCACGCCGATGACCATGACCGCGGCCTTCCTCGCGCACACCGAGCGCTTTGGCTGCCCGCGCAAGATCCTGGCGATCTCGTCCGGCGCCGCGCGCCGCCCGGTCGAGGGCTGGAGCGCGTATTGCGCCGGCAAGGCGGGCCTGGACATGTTCGTGCGCTCCATCAACGCCGAATACGCGCAGGCGCCGGCGGAGCGCGCCGTGCGCGCGGTTGCGCTGGCGCCGGGCGTGGTCGATACCGGCATGCAGGCCACCATCCGTAACGCCGACTTTGCGCAGGTGCAGCGTTTCCGCGACCTCAAGGACAACGACCAGCTGGCCTCGGCCGACGACACCGCGCAGCGCATCGCCGCTTACCTGCAGCGGCCTGACTTCGGCAGCACCGAGCTCGACGACATCCGCAATACATGAACCTCGCGCGGGCCTGGCCCGAGCGACTCACCAAGACATCATGACCGAATCCAACCGCGCTCCCGCCGAGACCAACGTCCCGGCCGCAGCCGACGAAAACAAGATCATCGCGGAACGGCGCGAGAAGCTCCAGGCCCTGCGTCAGCAAGGCCCGGCCTTCCCCAACGACTTCCGCCCGACCCACCAGGCCGCCGCGCTGCACACGCAGTACAGCGAAACCGAGCAGGCCGCGCTCGAAGCCACCCCGGTGGAAGTCGCCATCGCCGGGCGCATGATGCTCAAGCGCGTGATGGGCAAGGCCAGCTTCGCCACCGTGCAGGACGGCTCGGGCCGCATCCAGTTCTACATCAGCCGCGACGCGATCGGTGAAGACGTATACGCCGCCTTCAAGAAGTGGGACCTGGGCGATATCGTGGCCGCGCGCGGCACGCTGATGAAGACCAAGACCGGCGAGCTGTCGGTGGCGGTGACCGAGCTGCGCCTGCTGTCCAAGAGCCTGCGCCCGCTGCCCGGCGACTACTACGGCCTGGCCGACCAGGAACAGAAATACCGCCAGCGCTATGTCGACCTGATCGTGTCGCCGGAAACGCGCGCCACCTTCCGCGCCCGCACCAACGCCATCAGCTCGCTGCGCCGGCACATGGCCAACAACGACTTCATGGAAGTCGAAACGCCGATGCTGCACCCGATCCCGGGCGGCGCCACGGCCAAGCCGTTCATCACCCACCATAACGCGCTGGACATGCAGATGTTCCTGCGCATCGCGCCCGAGCTGTACCTGAAGCGCCTGGTGGTGGGCGGGTTCGAGCGCGTGTTCGAGATCAACCGCAACTTCCGCAACGAGGGGGTGAGCCCGCGCCACAATCCCGAGTTCACCATGATGGAGTTCTACGCGGCCTATACGGACTACCGCTGGCTGATGGACTTCACCGAGGACCTGATCCGCCAGGCGGCGATCGATGCGCGCGGCAGCGCCGTGCTGACGTACCAGGATCGCGAGCTGGACCTGTCCAAGCCGTTCCATCGCCTCACCATCACGCAGGCGATCCAGAAGTTCGCGCCGCAATATACCGACGCGCAACTGGCCGACACCGAATTCCTGCGCGCCGAGCTGAAGAAGTTCGGCATCAACACCGGCGCTCCGCAATTCCTCAACGCGGGCCTGGGCACGCTGCAACTGGTGCTGTTCGAGGAAACTGCCGAGAGCCAGCTGTGGGAGCCGACGTTCATCATCGACTACCCGGTCGAAGTCTCGCCGCTGGCGCGCGCCTCGGATACCCAGCCGGGCATCACCGAGCGCTTCGAGCTGTTCATCACCGGCCGCGAGATCGCCAACGGCTTCTCCGAGCTGAACGATGCCGAGGACCAGGCCGAGCGCTTCCGCAAGCAGGTCGACCAGAAAGACGCGGGCGACGAGGAAGCGATGTACTTCGACGCCGACTACATCCGCGCGCTGGAATACGGCATGCCCCCGACGGGCGGCTGCGGCATCGGCATCGACCGCCTGGTGATGTTGCTGACCGACAGCCCGAATATCCGCGACGTGATCCTGTTCCCGCATCTGCGCCGCGAGGACTGACACACATTCGGCGGCCACGCCGATGCACAAGCCGAAGCCGCCGGATGGGCCAAAGCCGCGCGCCATGACGACGGCTGTCTCTCCCTCTCCCCTCAGGGGGAGAGGGGAGCACGACAACGCAGAGCCGGCTTTCTCAGCAAGCTGAGCCCCACCAACTTTGGTGGGGCTTTTTGCTTGTGGCTGCGCGATTGTTACAAAGATAGTCCGCGAAAGCCATGCACTTTCGCCACTAAATCCATGATTTAAAAGAGAATTACAGCCTACACAAACTTACAAAATCAAACGGAAAATGGCGGTGGATTGGGCCAAACTGAGTCCATCGAATCGCTAGCCATCAGTACCGCTGACCGGCAGCGTTTTGCGAGGAAAACAATATGTCGAATCCGACCTTGCACCAATCCAACGAGCCTGCCTTGCCCGCTTCCCTGCCCGCCCAACGCCGCCTGCACCCGCTGGTAGGCGCCGCCGCAGTGGCCGTCGTGATCGCCAGCCTGACCGCGGTCGCCGCCATGACCGGCGTGCTGCCCACCAGCAAGGCCACGCAGGGGGCGCCGCAGTCCCTGACCGCGCCTGTCGCCGCCAATGGCACCGTCAATGGCACCGTCAATGGCGCCGACACCGCACCACAGCCGGTGGCGCCGGGCAGCACCACTCGACCGCCCGAGGCCGCGAACCTGGCGCAAGCGCCGGTCGCCCCGGCACCGGCACCCGCCGCACGCCGCGCCCAGGAGCGCAGCACCGCCAGCCGCGATGCAGGCTATGGCCCCGCGGCCAGCCGCAATGACAACGGCGCCTACGCCGAACGCCAGCCGGCGCAAGGAAGCGCGTATGCCGGCCGCGTAGTCGCCATCACCCCGATCGAAACCGCCAAGCCGGCCAGCGGCCTGGGCGCCGTCGGCGGCGCGGTGGTAGGCGGCCTGCTCGGCAACCAGATCGGCAAGGGCAATGGCCGAATCCTGGGCACCGTGGCCGGTGCCGTGGGCGGCGGCTTTGCCGGCAACCAGATCGAGAAGACCGTGCGCAAGGACACCAGCTACCAGGTCCGCGTGCAGATGGACAACGGCAGCCATCGCACCTTCACGTATCAGGCCGATCCGGGCGTGCAGGTCGGCGAGCGTGTGCACATGCAGGATGGCCAACTGGTCGCTGGCTGAGCCGGCATCGGTCAAAGCATAAAAAAAGCCGCGGAAAACGCGGCTTTTTTTCGTTCTTGCGCTCGTACTTGCGCTTACTCCGCTTCCTCAATCCAGGCGGATTGAATCGCTTCCAGGATCTTCTCGCCCGAGCGATCGGCCGCGTCGGCAAAACCGTCCAGCTCCATGACCCAGCGATGCAGGTCGGTGAAGCGGATGGTGGTGGGATCCACGTCCGGGTACTTGTCGTACAGGGCGGCGGCGATTTCGTAGGTGTCGGTCCACTTCATGGGAATTCTCTCCGGTCAGCTCGGGTCAGGCCAGCAAGTCAGCGAGCGCGCCGCGCTCAATGCTCTTCCTTGGCATGGTTGATCGTGTACTTGGGAATCTGCACGGTGAGGTCGCTGTCGGCAACCACGGCCTGGCAGGAGAGCCGCGAGTTGGGCTCCAGGCCCCAGGCCTTGTCGAGCAGGTCTTCCTCTTTCTCTTCCGCCTCGTCCAGCGAGTTGAAGCCCTCGCGCACCACTACGTGGCAGGTGGTGCAGGCGCAGGACTTCTCGCAGGCGTGCTCGATCTCGATGCCGTTGCTGAGCAACGCATCGCAAATGCTGATACCGGGCTTGGCTTCGAACACAGCCCCTTCGGGGCAGAGTTCGACGTGGGGCAATACGATGATCTGTGGCATGGAATGTCCTGGATAGAGATACGGTGCGATTGGCCTCGGGGATCAGCCCAGGTCCTGCACCTTGCGGCCGGCCAGCGCGCTCTTGATCGAGCGATCCATCCGGCGGGCGGCGAATTCGTCGGTGCCGTGGGACAGCGCTTCCACCGCCGTCTTGATGGCGTGGTGATCTTCGCCGGCGGCGATGTCGCTCGTAGCCGTGATCAGGCGTTCCACGTCGGCGCGCTCTTCGGCCGAGAGCAGGTCGCCATCGAGCTCCAGCGCGCGGCGCGTGGCTTCGATCAGGCGCGCGGCGTCCACCCGTTCCTCCGCCAGCGCACGGCTCTTCATGTCATGCTCGGCTTCGCGGAAGCTGTCCTGCAGCATCCGGGCGATCTCATCGTCGGCCAGGCCGTAGGACGGCTTGACGGCGATGGTTGCTTCCACGCCGGATTGCGTTTCGCGCGCGAAGACCGACAGCAGCCCGTCGGCGTCGACCTGGTAGGTCACGCGGATGCGTGCCGCGCCAGCCACCATCGGCGGGATGCCGCGCAGCTCGAAGCGCGCCAGCGAGCGGCAATCGCTCGCCAGTTCGCGCTCGCCTTGCAGCACGTGGATGGCGATGGCCGTCTGGCCGTCCTTGAAGGTGGTGAATTCCTGCGCGCGCGCCACCGGGATGGTGCTGTTGCGGGGAATGATCTTCTCGACCAGGCCGCCCATGGTTTCCACGCCAAGCGACAGCGGGATCACGTCGAGCAGCAGCCAGTCCTCGCCCGGGGCGCCGTTGCCGGCCAGCAGGTTGGCCTGCATGGCAGCGCCCAGCGCCACGACCTTGTCCGGATCGAGGTTGGTCAGCGGCGGCTGGCCGAAGAAGTCTCCCACCGCCTTGCGGATCGAAGGCATGCGGGTCGCGCCGCCAACCAGCACCACGCCCTTGACCTCGTCGGCCGCCACGCCGGCATCGCGCAGCGCCTTGCGCACCGGCGACAGGGTCTTTTGCACCAGCGGCGCGGTCAGCTCGACAAACGTCGAGGCCGACAGCGTCAGGTGGACGATCTCGCCGCTGTTCAGCACGGCGTCGATCACGGTCGAATCGGCCGCCGACAACGCTTCCTTGGCCGCACGGGAGCGTACCATCAGCAGGCGCATATCCTCGGCCGACAGCGGTTGCAGGCTGGCCTGCTCGACGATCCAGCACATCAGGCGCTGGTCGAAATCGTCGCCGCCGAGGGCGGAGTCACCGCCGGTTGCCATCACCTCGAACACGCCCTTGGTGAGCTTGAGGATGGAGATGTCGAAGGTGCCGCCGCCAAGGTCGTACACCGCATAGATGCCTTCCGAGGCATTGTCCAGGCCGTAGGCGATGGCTGCCGCGGTCGGCTCGTTGAGCAGGCGCAGCACCTCCAGGCCCGCGAGCTGCGCGGCATCCTTGGTGGCCTGGCGCTGGGCATCGTCGAAATAGGCGGGCACGGTAATCACCGCGCCGACGAGTTCATCGCCGAGCGAATCCTCGGCGCGCTGGCGCAGCGTGGCCAGGATTTCCGCCGAGACTTCCACCGGGCTCTTCACGCCGGCCACGGTCTTGATCTGCACCATGCCGGGCGCATCGACAAAATCGTAGGGGCTATGCTCGATATGCGTGACGTCGCGCAGGCCGCGCCCCATGAAGCGCTTGACTGAGACGATGGTGTTCTTGGGGTCGAACACCGCTTCTTCCTGTGCACGGTAGCCGATCTGCGTACCCTTGGACAGGTAACGCACGACTGAAGGCAGCAGCGCGCGACCGCTTTCGTCGGTCAGGACTTCGGGAATGCTGTTGCGAACCGCCGCCACCAGCGAATTGGTGGTGCCGAGGTCGATGCCGACCGCGAGCCGCTTCTGGTGGGGTGCCGGCGACATGCCGGGTTCGGAGATCTGGAGCAGTGCCATGATGAATCTTCTTTATTCGTGCGGTGCCAAGGCGGCCTGTCAGACAGGCCGGTCTCGCGCCGGGGCGCCATTGTGGCATGGCTGGGGCGAACGTGCCTGGAAGGCGCTGGGCTCCCTTGGAGCCCTAGCCTTCCAGGCGGTCGATCGCCTCGCTGGTATCGTGTTCGATTTTCTCGATGAACATCAATTGCCTGGCCGCGCTGCCGGCGCCCGCGTTATCGCCGGCATCGAGCAGCGCACCGAGCGCCGCGTGGCGCTGGCGTTTCTCGCCGCGCAGCTCACGCAACAGCGCGTCGAGGCGCGCAATGTCCTTGTCTTCGACCGCTTCCTGCAGGGCCTCGCGCCATTCCATCTGCTGCATGAGGAAGGCGGGCGCCATGGCGGTATTGCTCTCGGCCTGAATGTCCACGCCGCGCAGCGTCAGCAGGTAGATCGCGCGCTTGAGCGGCTGGCGCAGCGTACGGTACGCCTCGTTGGCGTGCGCGGCCCATTGCATGGCCACGCGCCGCTCGGCGTCGCCGGCATTGGCAAAGCGGTCCGGATGCGCCTGCGATTGCACGGTCAGGTAGGCGGCGTCCAGCGCCGTCTCATCGACTGCATATCCGACCGGCAGGCCGAACAGCGCGAAATAATCGTCTTTCAACACCTTCCCCAACAAAAAGGAGCGGCTGCGCCGCCCCCTTGAACTTAATTCAGCGTGAAAGCGGCACGCTGACCGCGCGGCACAGGCCGCAGCAATGTGGCGGACTGTTCCGGTCAGGCAGCGCGCTGTGCGCTGCTGCCCGCCCCATCCGCCGGCGGCTCCGCCCGATCGCATTTCAGGCAGTTCACCAGTTCGCCGATGCGGGCCTCCCGCCCCTGCGGCGTCAGCGTCCACGGACGCATCTGCCAGGGCGGGTCGTGGCGCATATGCTGGCCATGCCCGCAATCGAGTTCTGCCACCCAGTGGCTTTCCTCGTCCTGGTGAAAGCCGACAATGCTGCGTTTCATCGTATCCGGCGCGCTGATGCCAGCACGCTCAAACCCGGAACGACTCTCCGCAACCGCACTCATCCTTGACGTTGGGGTTGTTGAAGCGGAACCCCTCGTTCAGGCCTTCGCGCGCGAAATCGAGCTCGGTGCCATCGATATACGGCAAGCTCTTGGGATCGACGATCACCTTGATGCCGTGCGACTCGAACACGCTGTCTTCCGGCAACAGGTCGTCGACGTATTCCAGCTTGTAGGCCAGGCCCGAGCAGCCGGTGGTCTTGACGCCAAGGCGCAGGCCAACGCCCTTGCCACGGCGGTCCAGGTAGCGCGCCACGTGCTTGGCGGCCTTCTCGGTAAGCGTGATCATCGCTGCTTCATCCCTTGATTGAACACGGAACTCAGGCGGCCTTCTGCTCGGCGCCTTCGTGCTTCTTCTTGTAATCCTCGACCGCTGCCTTGATGGCATCCTCAGCCAGGATGGAGCAGTGGATCTTCACCGGCGGCAGCGCCAGTTCTTCGGCGATGTGCGTGTTCTTGATTTCCAGTGCCTGATCCACGGTCTTGCCCTTGACCCATTCGGTCACCAGCGAGGAGGACGCGATGGCCGAGCCGCAGCCATAGGTCTTGAACTTGGCGTCTTCGATCACGCCGGCTTCGTTGACCTTGATCTGCAGCTTCATGACGTCGCCGCAAGCGGGCGCGCCAACCATGCCGGTGCCCACGGCGTCGTCGTTCTTGTCGAACGAGCCAACGTTGCGGGGGTTTTCATAGTGGTCGAGAACCTTCGTGCTGTATGACATTATGGCTACCTCTTGGCGTATCGGTATTTATGGGGTCTTGCGTGGATCCTGGCGCTTAGTGCGCGGCCCACTGGATGGAATTCAGGTCCACACCGTCCTTGAACATTTCCCACAGCGGCGACAGGTCGCGCAGCTTGGCGATCTTGCTCTTGAGCAGTTCGACGGTGTAATCGACTTCTTCTTCGGTGGTGAAGCGACCCACCGTAAAGCGGATCGAGCTGTGCGCCAGTTCGTCGTTGCGGCCCAGGGCGCGCAGCACGTACGAAGGCTCCAGCGACGCCGAGGTGCAGGCCGAGCCCGACGACACCGCCACGTCCTTGATTGCCATGATCAGCGATTCGCCTTCGACAAAGTTGAAGCTGACATTGAGGTTATGGGGCACGCGCTGTTCCAGGTCGCCATTCAGGTAGACCTCTTCCATGCCCGACAGGCCGCGCCACAGGCGGTCGCGCAGCATGCGGATGCGCTCGTTCTCCGTTGCCATTTCCTCACGGGCGATGCGGAAGGCTTCGCCCATGCCCACGATCTGGTGCGTGGCCAGCGTGCCCGAACGCATGCCGCGTTCGTGGCCACCGCCGTGCATCTGCGCTTCCAGGCGCACGCGCGGCTTGCGGCGTACGTACAGCGCGCCCACGCCCTTGGGGCCGTAGGTCTTGTGTGCCGAGAACGACATCAGGTCGCACTTCAGCGTATTCAGGTCGATCGCTACCTTGCCGGTGGCCTGGGCAGCGTCGCAATGGAAGATGATGCCCTTGGCGCGGCAGATCTCGCCGATCTGCGCCACGTCCTGGATCACGCCGATCTCGTTGTTGACCAACATCACCGACACCAGGATCGTGTCCGGGCGGATCGCCGCCTTGAGCACTTCGATGTCGACCAGGCCGTTGTCCTGCACGTCGAGGTACGTGACCTCGAAACCCTGGCGCTCCAGTTCACGGGTGGTGTCGAGCACAGCCTTGTGCTCGGTCTTCACCGTGATCAGGTGCTTGCCCTTGCCCGAATAGAAATTGGCCGCGCCCTTGATGGCGAGGTTGTTGGACTCGGTTGCGCCCGACGTCCACACGATCTCGCGCGGATCGGCGCCCACCAGTGCCGCCACCTGCTCACGCGCTTCTTCCACCGCGCGCTCGGCATCCCAGCCGTAGGCGTGGCTGCGCGAAGCCGGATTGCCGAACTGTTCACGCAAGTACGGAATCATCTTGTCCGCCACGCGCGGGTCTACCGGCGTGGTGGCTGAGTAATCCATGTAAATGGGGAAATGTGGGGTGCTCATCGTTATGACTGCCTTTTAGGGACCGCTATGCTTGACGTTGCTCTCTGTTCTCTCGCCGGCTGCCCGTCTTACGACTGAGCCAGGCTGAAAACCGAATTCACCACCCGCGGACGCGCGGGTTTTTCCTGTTTGTCCGCCTTGCCGCGTGGTGCGGCCACGGTTTGCGCCACCGACTCATCGCGCATGTCGTGCAACACAGCGGGACTCTTGGCACGCTGCTGGTCGACCAGGTTCTTCAGGGAGACGGAATCGAGATACTCGACCATTTTCTGGTTCAGCGTGGCCCACAGCTCGTGGGTCATGCAGCGACCGGTTCCCTCATCTCCGTTACAATTACCCTTCCCGCCGCATTGCGTAGCGTCGAGCGGCTCATCGACTGCGATGATGATGTCGGCCACCGTCACGTCTTCCGCCTTGCGGGCAAGGCTGTAGCCACCACCCGGGCCGCGCACGCTCTCCACGATCTCGTGGCGACGCAGCTTACCGAACAGCTGCTCGAGGTAAGAAAGGGATATTTTCTGGCGCTGGCTGATGCCCGCTAGCGTAACGGGGCCCTGATCCTGGCGCATGGCCAGGTCAATCATGGCGGTTACCGCGAAGCGGCCTTTGGTCGTCAGTCTCATGATGCTGGGGAGTACTTGATCATTTCGGTCAAGTATAAAAGAAGTTGACTAATTCGGTCAAGTACCCCTGCCGCATTGCATCAAACCCGCCCCTGCTCCGCCGAGGCCGCGCCAACGGGCCCGCGCGGCGGCACGATCAGCGACCAGGGATGTTTCAGGATGCGCTGCCGCACGGCCGAGCTCAGCGCGCGGCGATCCACCCGGCGCAGGCTGCGTGAGCGCAACGCCATGTTGAAGGCCAGCGCAAAGCTCACCGCGACGTTCAGCAACCCCATCAGCGCAATGCCCGCCACCGCCAGCCAGAACGACGGCATCTTCAGCACGGCCAGGCCGAGCACGCCAATCGCGGTGCCCACCGAGCCGGTCGACAACGTGACGTGCCGCACCTCCATATGGGGGCCGAAGAAGCTGAGGATTTCCGGGCCCAGCCCGAGCAGCAGCCCTAGCGACACATTGGCTGCGATCCCCGACATATTGCGCTTGCAGAAGTCAGCCATCCGTGTGGCTCCCTGCGCTCCCAGCACATAGCGCAGGCGGCGGTTGTTCGCCATCACGTCATGCACCTTGTGCAGCGCGAACCAGTTGTCGGCCCAGCCCGCCACCAGGCTCGACAGCCACAAGAGCACCCCGGTAAAGATGGCGTAGACCGGCGTGGGGCCAAGAATGGAAAACGACTCGATGGTGGCGATCGCCTTGGCGGGCGTGATCAGGTTGGCGCCCAGGATGCGGTTGGCGAGCCACTGGATGCCCATCGCCACCGGGAACACCACCACCAGGTTGCCGAAAATCGCCGCGGCATTCGAGCGGATCATCGCAATGGTGTCGTCGACGAAGATTTCCCGGCCTTCCGGCCTGCCGACCGCATCGAGCCGGTGCGCCAGCGCCGGGCCGGTCATCGCCGGCTGCTTGGTGGCCAGCGTGAAATGCGCGAAGTGGATCACCAGGAAGCTGCCGGCATAGTTGAGCGAGGCCAGCAGGCCCTCGATGAACTTGTCCAGGTGCAGCCCGTAGATCAGGAACTTGAGATAGACCGTGCCGACGGTGATCAAGCCGCCACCTGCTGCAGCCCGCATCAGCTCGCGATACTCGCGGCGATCACGCGTGATGTAGTGCTCGCCGGTCTCGGCCGAGCGCTCCACCACCTTGCGCGCCAGTTGCGAGAACGAAGTGCCCGCCAGGTGCGCGATGCTGCGGCGCGCCTGGGTGGAGCGGATAAGCGCCGCGATCAGGTGGGCATGCCGGCCGCGCCGCTGCGGCTCGACCCAGGTCGCCAGCAGCAGCTCGATGCGGGCGAGCCGCACCTTCATGCGCTCGATCTGGAACACCACCTCCACCGAGACGCCATTCTCCTCCAGATCGTCGTACACACGCTGGGCCGCCTGGTGGCAGCCATCGAGCAGCGCGCGGAAATAGTTGAGCCGGTGCGCAAAGGCCTCGCCATCGCGCGCCGCTTCGTCCTCTTCGCACAAGGCTTGCACGGCGCTGTCCAGGCGAAAGAATGGCGTGTCCTGCACCTTCCCCTTCAGGCGCGAGCGAATCGCCTGGCTCAGCCCGGTGGCACGCACCTGGCTGACCAGCACCTGGATGCTGGTGGCCAGCGTGCGGTCAAAGCGATCCCATTCAGGCGGCGCCGCGCCTTCACTTGGCGCTTCCGGGTCATCGGTGCGCAGCACGGCAGCCAGCCGTTCCAGCAGGTCGCCATCGAGGTCCTCGACCCAATCGGCATCGTTGCCATCGATAAACAGCAGCGCGAACAGGCCCGCCAGATCGCCGCGGTTGGGCGGCGGCGGCAGGAACCGCGCCTGCAGGCGGTTCAGCACCTCGCTCCAGAAGCCCGGGTGGGAGGCCACGCCGGTGTCGCACAGCAAGGTAACCGGATCGTTGTCGCGCACGATGGAGCGCACCATGCAGGCAAAGCGTCCCGCCACTTCCGGATTGCGGCCAAGCACCTGCAACAGGTAGCGCAGCCGCACATGCTCCCGGCGGCTCTTGTCGGCCGCCACGCCTTCGGCGCCCGGCAGCCCGTCGCGCCGGATCCAGTAGCCTAGCTCGATCAGCCAGCCGTTACGGTCCGCCAGTGGCGCCTCCGGGTCCGCTGCCGCCAGGATTGCGTCGAGTTGCAGGCTGGCATTGCGCGACTCGCGCCATTTGCGGAACAGGGAACGAAACATGAATCCTCGTGAAAGTAATGGAAAGGCTGCAAGGGCGGGCGAGCGCGATCAGGTGGCGCCGGCAAGCCCCTTTGCACGCAGCATGGCGATCACGCCGTCGCAGGCGTCCTCGACATAGTCGAGCACGCGCTCGAAGCCATCGTCCTCTCCGTAGTAGGGGTCCGGCACTTCGTCCGCGTCGTGCCGGCTCGCGAAACTCATCAGCAGGCGCAGCTTGTCCTGGCTGCCAGCCGGGCAGATGCCGCGCAGCGCCGCCAGGTTGTCCTGGTCCATGGCCAGCAGCAGGTCGAAACGAGCGAAGTCCTGCACCACGGCCTGGCGCGCGCGTTGCGCGGAGAGGTCGTAGCCACGGGCCAGCGCATGGCGCTGGGAGCGTGCATCCGGCGCACGCCCGATGTGATAGCCATGCGTGCCGGCGGAATCCAGCTCGACCAGGTCGGCCAGGCCCGCCGCCTCCAGCTTGGCACGCAACACGCCCTCCGCCGTCGGCGAACGACAAATATTTCCCATGCAGCACATCAAAATGGCGAATTTCTTCATAGGGGTGGGGCGCTATCCAGCGCCGAAAGCAGATCGACAAACCGCGGCACGGGCGACGGGCTTGCAGCCAGCGCACCGGGTGCGGCTGCAGCAGAAGCCGGATTCTACCGCCCTGCCCGCCGGGCCGCGCTCACGGGAGCGCCAGCACGCCGTTTGAAGGCGCTTGGCAAAAAGATGACCCAAAGGTGCCTCCCACCGCATAATCGCGCGGTGAACCTTCGCCTCAGCCAACGCCTCCTACCGCCCCTCCTGCTTTGCGCAAGCCTGGCCGGCGCCGCCGAACCGTCCGCGGACGCCGTCTCCGGTGCAGGCTGCGAAAGCCTGCCCACCGTGGTCCGGCGCAGCCTGGAGGAAGAAATCGGCGCGGACGAGTGCGACACCCTGCTGGAAGTCAGCAAGCGCCTGCGCTCGCTGCCCCCGAAGGGCTAGCAGGCACACTGGCTCAGGGCAGCTTGGCCGCCAGCACGTCCAGCTTCTCGATCGAGGGCGGCTTGGCGAACAGGTCGGGCGCCTTGGCCATCAGGGCCTCGGCCACCTTGCCCGAGAGATGCGCGTCGCGCCCGGCCTCATCGGCAAACGCATCGAAGATGCCGAACATGGATGGCCCGAGCCGCAGCGCAAACCATGCTGTGGTGCCACCCTCGGCCTGAACCAGCGGCAAGCCGCCGAGCAGGAACGCCTCGACTTCCTTTTCCTTGCCGGGCTTCGCATGCAGCGGAACCCACAGAGCGAACTTGACCATGGACCATCTCCTCACCACCGTCCGGGATTCCAACTATAGACGGTAGCCGGGCCCATCGTCCTCAGGACGCAGCCGCGGCCGGCGGCGGCAGGTGCTCCCCATCGCCGCTGGCGCCAAAGATCTGGCGCTTGAGCTTGGCCAGCTGGTCGCGCACCTGCCCCGCCTTTTCGAACTCGAGATTCTTGGCGTGCTCGAACATCTGCTTTTCAAGCCGCTTGATCTCCTTGGCGACCTGCTTCTCGCTCATGTCCTCGTACTTGGCGCGCTCTTCCGCGGCCAGCAGTTCCGCCTTGACCTCGCCCGGGTCGTAGACCCCGTCGATGATGTCCTTGATGCGCTTGACCACGCCGCGCGGCACGATGCCATTGGCTTCGTTGAACGCGATCTGCTTGGCGCGGCGGCGCTCCGTCTCGCCGATCGCCCGCTTCATCGAATCGGTCATCCGGTCGGCGTACAGGATGGCGGTGCCGTTGACGTTTCGGGCCGCACGGCCGATGGTCTGGATCAGCGAACGCTCGGCGCGCAGGAAGCCTTCCTTGTCCGCATCGAGAATCGCCACCAGCGAGACTTCCGGAATATCCAGGCCCTCGCGCAGCAGGTTGATGCCGACCAGCACGTCGAAGGTGCCCAGGCGGAGGTCGCGGATGATCTCCACGCGCTCCACCGTATCGATATCCGAGTGCAGGTAGCGCACCTTGACGCCGTTCTCGGTGAGGAACTCCGTCAGTTGCTCGGACATGCGCTTGGTCAGCGTGGTCACCAGCACGCGCTCGCCGACGGACACCTTCTGGTGGATCTCGGACAGCAGGTCGTCGACCTGCGTGGTCGCGGGACGCACGTGGATGATCGGATCGACCAGGCCCGTGGGCCGCACCACCTGCTCCACCACCTGGCCCGCATGTTCGTTCTCGTAATTGGACGGCGTGGCGGAGACAAACATCACCTGCCGCATCTTGCCTTCGAACTCCGAGAACTTGAGGGGGCGGTTGTCCAGCGCGGACGGCAGCCGGAAGCCGTAGTCGACCAAGGTCGTCTTGCGCGCCTTGTCGCCGTTGTACATGCCGTTGAACTGGCCCATCAGCACGTGCGACTCGTCCAGGAACATCAACGCGTCCTGCGGCAGGTAGTCGACCAGCGTGGGCGGCGGATCGCCAGGCTTGGCGCCCGACAGGTGGCGCGAGTAATTCTCGATGCCCTTGCAGAAGCCGAGCTCGGAGAGCATTTCCAGGTCGAAGCGGGAGCGCTGCTCCAGCCGCTGCGCTTCCACCAGCTTGTTCTCCTTATAGAAGAAGTCCAGGCGCTCGCGCAGCTCTACCTTGATGTCCTCGATCGCCCGCAGCACGGTCTCGCGCGGGGTCACGTAGTGGCTCGACGGATAGACCGTGAAGCGCGGGATCTTCTGCCGCACGCGCCCGGTCAGCGGGTCGAAGAATTGCAGCGAATCGATCTCGTCGTCGAACATGTCGACGCGCACCGCCAGCTCGGCATGCTCGGCCGGGAAGATATCCAGCGTATCGCCGCGCACGCGGAACGTGCCGCGCTGGAAATCGGTCTCGTTGCGGGTGTACTGCATGGCGATCAGGCGCGCGATCACGTCGCGCTGGCTGATCTTGTCGCCCGTGCGCAGCGTCAGGATCATCTTGTGGTACTCGGACGGGTTGCCGATACCGTAGATGGCGGAGACGCTGGCCACGATGATGGTGTCGCGGCGCTCCAGCAGGCTCTTGGTGGCCGACAGCCGCATCTGCTCGATATGCTCGTTGATCGAGGAATCCTTCTCGATGAACAGGTCGCGCTGCGGCACGTAGGCTTCGGGCTGGTAGTAGTCGTAGTAGCTGACGAAATACTCCACGGCATTGCGCGGGAAGAACTCGCGAAACTCCGAATACAACTGCGCGGCCAGCGTCTTGTTGGGCGCGAACACGATGGCCGGACGGCCCATGCGGGCAATCACGTTGGCCATGGTGAAGGTCTTGCCCGAACCGGTCACCCCCAGCAAGGTCTGGTACGAAAGGCCGTCCTCGACCCCTTCGACCAGCTGGCGGATCGCCTCGGGCTGGTCGCCCGCCGGCAGATAGGGCTGGTAAAGCTGGAACGGCGAACCGGGAAAGGTCGCGAACTTCTCTTCATCCAGCGCGGGCGCGACTTCAACGAGATTCGACATAGGCAGGCAAGGGAAAACCTCAGGAAAACGGGCGGATACGCTAGAATCTTGGGGTTGGCGGCCAGGTATCAAGATGGGGGCCGCCGGCACTCCCGAGCGCAGTCCGGAGCATTCTACGCCTTCCCGTTTTGTTACATAGCTGACCACGAGATCCCAAATGAGTTTGTTTTCTGCCGTCGAGATGGCCCCACGCGACCCGATCCTGGGCCTGAATGAAGCCTTCAATGCCGATACCCGTGCCACCAAGGTCAATCTGGGTGTTGGCGTGTACTTCACCGACGAAGGGAAAATCCCTCTGCTGCGCGCCGTGCAGGAAGCCGAAAAGGCTCGCCTGACCACCGCCACCCCGCGTGGCTACCTGCCGATCGAAGGCATCGCCGCCTACGACCAGGCCGTGCAGACCCTGCTGTTCGGCAAGGAATCGCCGCTGATCACCGAAGGCCGCGTTGTGACCGCTCAGGCACTTGGTGGCACCGGCGCGCTGAAGATCGGCGCCGACTTCCTCAAGCGCCTGTACCCGGATGCCAAGGTCGCCATCAGCGACCCGAGCTGGGAAAACCACCGCGCCCTGTTCGAGGCAGCCGGTTTCCCCGTGATCAACTACGCCTACTACGATGCTGCCAGCCACGGCCTGAATTTCGCCGGCATGGTGGAGTCGCTCAAGTCGTACGACGCCAACACCATCGTGGTGCTGCATGCCTGCTGCCACAACCCGACCGGTGTCGACCTCTCGGCCGAGCAATGGCAGCAAGTGGTTGGCCTGATCAAGGAACGCAACCTGATCCCGTTCCTCGACATGGCCTACCAGGGCTTCGCGCAAGGCATCGAGCCGGACGGCGCGGCAGTGCGCCTGTTCGCCGAATCCGGCCTGCCGTTCTTCGTCTCGAGCTCGTTCTCGAAGAGCTTCTCGCTGTACGGCGAGCGCGTGGGCGCGCTGTCGATCGTCACCACGGACAAGGAAGAAGCCCAGCGCGTGATGTCGCAGGTCAAGCGCGTCATCCGCACCAACTACTCCAACCCGCCGACCCACGGCGGCACCGTGGTCGCCACCGTGCTGAACAGCCCGGAACTGCGCGCCATGTGGGAGCAGGAACTGGGCGAGATGCGCGACCGCATCAAGCTGATGCGCCATGCGCTGGTGGACAAGCTGGCCGCGAAGGGCGTGCCGGGCGACTTCTCCTTCGTCAAGGCCCAGCGCGGCATGTTCTCGTACTCGGGCCTGAACGCGGCCCAGGTCGACGTGCTGCGCAACGAGCACGGCATCTACGCCGTGGGCACCGGCCGCATCTGCGTGGCCGCCCTGAACAGCCGCAACATCGACGCGGTGGTCAACGCCATCGCCGCCGTGCTGTAACGCTGAACGCGTAAAGTGCATAAAAGGCGGCTTCGGTCGCCTTTTTCGTATCTCGTGACAATTTTTAACGATCTTTTGCATTTGTCATCGGGAATTACAGTGTTTGTCCTATTGTCTTTTTCCGATGCGGGCGTACTTTACGGTATATGCTGCATCGCACGATCGTTCGATTACGAGCATAATCGGTAACACATTAGCAACTGTGTTTGTTGCATTTGTATTGTCCAGGCGTTGAATTCCAGCTTCGCCCCCAGCCTGATAGGGACCACGTCATGCTTTACCAGCTGCATGAATTCCAGCGCTCGATGCTGCACCCGCTTACCGCATGGGCGCAGGCTACGGCCAAGACCTTTACCAATCCCCTGAGCCCGATGTCCCTGGTTCCCGGCGCCACGCGACTGGCTGCCGGCTACGAGTTGCTGTACCGGCTCGGCAAGGAATACGAAAAGCCCGAATTCGATATCAAATCGGTACGATCCAACGGCCGGGACATCCCGATCGTGGAACAGACCATCATCGAAAAGCCTTTCTGCAAACTAGTGCGTTTCAAGCGCTACGCGGACGACCCGGAAACCATCAAGCTGCTCAAGGATGAGCCGGTGGTGCTGGTGTGCGCCCCACTGTCCGGCCACCACTCGACGCTGCTGCGAGACACCGTGAAGACCCTGCTGCAGGATCACAAGGTCTATGTGACCGACTGGATCGATGCCCGCATGGTGCCGGTCGAGAACGGCCGCTTCCGCCTGGCGGACTACATTCATTACATCCAGGATTTCATCCGCCATATCGGCGCGGAAAACCTGCATGTGATCTCCGTGTGCCAGCCTACGGTCCCGGTGCTCGCGGCCATCTCCCTGCTGGCATCCGCCGGCGAGAAGACGCCCAAGACCATGACCATGATGGGCGGCCCCATCGACGCGCGGCGCAGCCCCACGGCGGTGAATTCGCTGGCGACCAACAAGTCGTTCGAGTGGTTCGAGAACAATGTGATCTATACGGTGCCGGCGAATTACCCGGGCCATGGCCGCAAGGTGTATCCGGGCTTCCTCCAGCACGCCGGTTTCGTGGCGATGAACCCTGACCGCCACCTGTCCTCGCACTACGACTATTACCTGAACCTGGTCGAGGGCGATGCCGACGACGCCGAAGCCCATGTGCGCTTCTACGACGAGTACAACGCCGTGCTCGACATGGACGCCGAGTACTACCTCGACACCATCCGTGAAGTGTTCCAGGAATTCCGGCTTGCCAACGGCACCTGGGAGATCGATGGCCAGCCGGTGCGCCCACAGGACATCAAGGGCACCGCGCTGCTGACGATCGAGGGCGAGCTGGACGACATCTCGGGCGCCGGCCAGACCGCCGCCGCGCATGAGCTCTGCGCGGGCATTCCCAAGGCGCGCAAGCAGCACATCACCGCGACCAAGTGCGGCCACTACGGGATCTTCTCCGGTCGCCGCTGGCGCCAGGAGATTTACCCCGAGCTGCGCGATTTCGTGCTCAAGTATCGTTGAGCCGCATTGCCAGCCATGAAAAACGCCCGCTTGCCTGCCGCGGGCGTTTTTCATTGGGCTGTCACCGCTACATGCCTCAGCGGCGCTCCAGGTAAGCCAGCAACATATCGGTGTGCAGCTCGGCAAAGCGCTCATGCTCGTCCTGCGCCGCCACGTCGCGCCCGATCACCGCGCTGATGGTGTAGCGGTTGGACAGCACGTAGTAGCCGAGCGCGGAGATCGTCAGGTATAGCTGCGAGACGTCGACGTTGTCGCGGAACACGCCCTGCCGCTGGCCCCGCTTGACGATATCCGCAAGCACGTTGACCACCGGGTTGATCAGCTGGTGCAGCTGGGTGGACTTCTTCAGGTGGCGCGCCTCGTGCAGGTTCTCGCTGTTGACCAGGCGGATGAACTCGGGATTGCGGTAGTACCAGTCCCAGACGAAGCGAGCCAGCGTGCGTACCGCCTCCACGGGATCCTCGTCGACGATGTGCAACTGCTCCTCAGCAGCGCGAAACTCCGCATATTGTTTTTCAAGGACGGCCAGGAACAAGCCTTCCTTGCTGCCATAGTAGTAGTACAGCATGCGCTCGTTGGTCTCGGCGCGGCGCGCGATCTGGTCGACGCGCGCGCCGGCCAGGCCACCCTTGGCAAATTCCTCGGTGGCCGCATCAAGGATGCGGCGGCGTGTTCCCTCGGGGTCCCGCTTGGTTCTGGTTTCGTTTCGCATGCGACGGCTGGTAAATCGTTGCGCGGATTATGGCACAGGGCAACTAGCGCGCAGCGGCCCCGGCAAAGGGCGCATCATCGCGCGTTTCTGCACTGCGGCGAAATCGGGGATAATCCCTGCCGCGTGCCCGTTCCGGCCAGGAAAAAAGAGAACGGCATCCGCGCCGTACCCGCAAACACCAAAAGCTGTCGTGACCGCTATTTCCCAGACCCTCGCCGATCGCCTCGAAGCCCTGCTGCCGCAGACCCAATGCACCAAGTGCGGCTTCGACGGCTGCCGTCCCTATGCCGAAGCCATGGCAGCGGGCGAAGCAGCCTGCAATCGCTGCCCGCCGGGCGGGGAGGAAGGCATCCGCCGCCTGTCGGCGCTGCTTGGCACGCCGCCGCAGCCGCTGGACCCGGAGCGGGGCGTGGAACAGGCGCGCGCGGTGGCGGTGATCGATGAAGCGCTGTGCATCGGCTGCACGCTATGCATCCAGGCTTGCCCGGTCGACGCCATCGTTGGCGCGCCCAAGCAGATGCATACCGTACTGGCGGACTGGTGCACCGGCTGCGACCTCTGCGTGGCGCCCTGCCCCGTCGATTGCATCGCCATGATTCCCGTCACCGCGCAGCGTACCGGCTGGGCCGCCTGGTCGCAGGCGCAAGCGGACGAAGCCCACGCGCGCTACCTCGCCCGCCGCTCGCGCCTCGTGTGCGAGCGCGAGGAAAACGATGCGCGCCTGGCGGCCAAGGCGGCCGCCAAACTGCAGGCGCTACAAGCCGAAACCACGCAAAGCGAAGAGGAACGGGCGGCGCAGGCACGCAAGCAGGCCATCATCCAGGCCGCCATCGAGCGGGCGCGCCTGAAGCAGCAAGCGGTGCAGCCGCGCAATACCGAGAACGTCTCGCCTGCCGTGCAGGCCCAGATCGACGCCGCCGAGGCCCGCCGCGCCAGGCCCGGCCTGACAGCCCCGCCGGGCCAGCCCGATCCGGCTGCCGCGCCCGGCCCCAACCCAGCCCCCAAGGACGAATGAACGCAGCCAAGTGCCGCGCCCTGTTCGAGACACTGCGCGAAGTCAACCCGACCCCTGTCACCGAGCTGGAATACAGCTCGCCGTTCGAGCTGCTGATTGCCGTGCTGCTGTCCGCGCAGGCCACCGACGTGGGCGTGAACAAGGCCACGCGCAAGCTCTACCCCGTGGCGCACAGCCCGGAGCAGATGCTGGCGCTGGGCGAGGACGGGCTGATCGAATACATCAAGACCATCGGCTTGTACAAGACCAAGGCCAAGCATGTCATCGCGACCTGCCGCATCCTGGTCGAGCAGCACGGCGGCCAGGTGCCGCGCGACCGGGCCGCGCTGGAGGCCCTGCCGGGCGTGGGCCGCAAGACCGCCAACGTGGTGCTCAATACCGCGTTCGGCGAGGCCACCATCGCCGTCGACACGCATATCTTCCGGGTGGCCAACCGCACCGGCCTGGCGCCCGGCAAGAACGTACAAGTGGTCGAGCAGAAGCTCCTCAAGACGGTGCCGCAGGAGTTCATGCATGATGCGCACCACTGGCTGATCCTGCATGGGCGCTATGTTTGCAAGGCGCGCAAGCCCGAGTGCTGGCACTGCGCGATCGAGCCACTGTGCGAATACCGCGAGAAAACCGAGGCGCCGCGCATCTGAGCGCAGGAAAAAAACCCGCGCTTTGGCGGGTTTCAGCTTGCCGACAAAGGTCGATTTACGTTGTCGCGCTCGCCTCTCCCGCGCGCGGGGAGGGCGGGAGGCACTACGAAGTGCATGCGCTCACTCTGTGCGAGCGCCCGCCCTCTCCCCCGGCCCCTCTCCCACAAGTGGGAGAGGGGAGCAAACCGGCGGGAATAGAGAACCATTCGGTGTAGCCGTGATTTCCGCCGGCCAGGCGGAAATCACCCACGCGCGATGCGCAGCGAGCCGTGGCGCCTTTCATCTCCCGTTATGCGGCGCCTCGTCGGCAAGCCAAAAGAGCGGAAAAGAGGGACCCATGTCTGAGCATCGCCCTAAGGCGATGTGAGTTTGGGTCCCGGCCGCTCTTTTGGCTTGCCGACGAGGAGTCTTTCGCCGCATCCGGGTCGCCTTCTTTGCCTACTTTCTTGGCGAGACAAGAAAGTAGGTCGCCTCCCCGCAGGGGAGGTGAAACTGCCTTTGACTTTAAGCCTTTGAGCTTTTGACGTTAAGCAGTTGAATTTGCACCTCTGTCAGCAGCCTGAGACCCGCGCATTGGCGGGTCTTTTTTTATCTGCCGGCGCTTGCGCTCAAACAATGCGGCAGGCTTCGTCGAACGACAGCCGCGGGCTGCGCGGGAACAGCTTGTCAGCCTCGCCATAGCCCAGGTTCACCAGGAAATTGACCGACCACTTGCCGTCGGCGAAGAAGGCAGCATTGACCTTGGCGGCATCGAAACCGGCCATCGGGCCGCAATCCAGGCCAAGGGCGCGCGCGGCCAGGATGAAATAGCCGCCTTGCAGCGAGCTGTTCATCAGTGCGTCGCGGGCGATCTTTTCCGGCTGGCCGGCGTACCACGAACGCGCATCGGCGTGCGGGAACAGCTTGGGCAGCTGATCGTGGAAGGCGTTGTCGAAGGCGACGATGGCGGTGACCGGAGCCGAGCGGGTCTTCTCGACGTTGCCTGCCGACACGCACTCGACCAAGCGAGCCTTTTCCGCCACGCTCTTGACGAAGACGATGCGCGCCGGCGAACCGTTGGCAGCCGTCGGGCCAAACTTCATCGCGTCATAGATCTGGTGAAGCACGGCATCGTCCACTTGACGGTCTTGCCACACGTTGTGGGTACGCGCTTCGGTGAACAGCTGGGCGATTGCAACCTGGTCGATCGGTTTCATGCGGTCGGTTCCTGAACAAGAAGTAAGAGCCGGATTGTATCTAAGACGCCGCCCCGCCCCACTAGCGATTTTGAGCAAGGGATTCAATTCTGTTGCACATCCTGCGCGCTGGAACCCTTGCGGGTCAGCCAAAGCACGCCCGCCAGGATCAAGCCACCGCCAAGCGCCTGCGTCAGCCCCACATGCTCCCCCAGCAAAAGCGCCGCCAAGATCACCGTTACCACCGGCTCCAATGTGGACAACATCGAAGCCCGCGCCGCGCCAAGCCGTTGCAAGCCGGCAAAGAAGGTCAGGATCGCCAGGACCGTGGACAGCAGCGCGATCGCCAGCATCGCCAGCCAGCCCGCGACGCTCTGCGGGAACTGCGGGGGCACGCCGGCGCCCGCGCGCAACATCCCCACCACGACGTAGACCACCGCCGCCGCACTGCACACCACGGTGGTGGTGGCCAGAGGATTGACACCCGCCGTCACGCGCGCGCCCACGATGATGTAGACCGAGTAGATCGCGGCCGAGGCCAGCCCAAGCCCGATGCCCAGCGCCGAGCCCTGGCCACCGCCCACCGTGAGCCCCGCCCCGACCGAGCACAGCACGAGCGCGATCACGGATGCCGTGCCCAGCCGTTCCTTGAGGAAAACGGCGGCGAGGATGGTGACAAAGAGCGGGTACAGGTAAAGCAGCAAGGCCACCAGGCTGGCCTGGGCATGATTGAGCGCGGTGAAAAAGCAGAACGACTGACCGACATAGCCGATGCCGCCCATGGCGGCCAGCGCCAGCACCTTGCGCCAGCCCGGCAGGCTAACGCCACGCAGGCGCATCGCGAACGCCAGCGCGCCCGCGGCCAGCACGAAACGCACCGCAAGCAGGCCGTAGACATCGGCACCCGCGTCGTAGGCAAAGCGCGCGAAGATTGCCATGGCGCCAAAGGCGCTGGCCGACAGGGCGATCAGCAACACGCCCGCGAGCTGCTCACGGGCGTGACGCAGGGGCGGCCGGACACTGGCGGAGGAGGAGCGGGAAGCGGACATGGCGGCGCGCGGGAAGGAAATGGGCCGGCGACGCCGGGCAACGCCGCATTCATTCTAGTGGCTGGCAGGCCGATTCGGTCAGCTTGCGGGCGGCGGACTTGCGCTGCGCTGCAGCAGTGGATGAGCTCGTTTACAATAGCGGGCATCATGTTCAATCCCTCCCGCGAAGAAGTCCGCCGTTTTTTCTGCGAAGCCTGGCAGAAGCAACGCGCAGGCAGCGTCCTCACCCCCCTCGAAGTCATTGCGGTCGACTGGATCGGCGAGCATCCCGAGTATCACAGCCTGCTCACCGACACGGAAGGCGCGCTGACTCAGGATTACACGCCTGAAGGCGGCCAGACCAATCCCTTCCTGCACCTGGCCATGCACCTGTCGATCTCCGAGCAGGTATCCATCGACCAGCCCCCGGGCATCCGCCGCGCCTACGAATCCCTGGTGCAGCGCCTGGACTCACCGCACGAGGCGCAGCATCAGGTCATGGAATGCCTCGGCGAAATGCTTTGGCAGGCACAGCGCACCGGCATGCCACCGGATGGCGAGCAATACATCGCCTCGATCCAGCGCCGCGCTACCCGCTAGGTGACGTCCCGGACCCATCGGAGCTGGGTACAAATCATCACAAAATTCCGGCGCATGGCGTGATAGTCACGTGATAGGCTGTACCGCGTCGCAATATCCTGCCGCGCGCGCATCACCTCTTCGCGAGGCTGCGCTGCCCTTATCCCATGCTGCCCAGCACGCTCAAGCCCGAGATCTGCCGCGCCGCGGCCAAGCCCCGCGCTCTCCTGCTGGCGCTCGCCCTCCTGGCCGCCTGGCCGCTATCTAGCCACGCTGCCGTGGCACTGCTGCAGCCACCAAAGGTGGTCGACGGCACCAAGCCCCTGACCCTGACCTTGTTGTTGAGCGCCGACGGCGCGAACCGTAGCTTCCTCGTCCCCCAGGCGATCGACGTCACGGCTTCGGCCGATCTGCAGGCCCCCGTCAGGCTCAGCATGCAACGCGTCACCGTGGGTCCCGCCACGATCAAATTGCGCAAGGGCGAGCACCGCACCGTCGCGTACAGCGCGGCATTGCCGCCCAACCTGCGTGGCGTGGTGCGGCTGGATCCCGTGGACATCGACGCCGCGCCTGTGCTGGTCACGCTCAACCGCGCCCCGCGCGCCGACGACCCGCCATCGGCCCAGGTCGCGGCAACCCCGGCACCCGCAACAAGTGTCGAAGGCAGCCCCCAGGCTGCGCCGGTTGTGCCTGTCATCCCGGTAGCAGCCGCCAGCCAGGCGGCCCCCATCCAGCCAGACCTGCAAGACCAGGGGCGGCTGACCTTCAACGACCCGATGTACTTCATGGCCGGGGCGCATGACGGGGCCAACGCCAAGTTCCAGTTCAGCTTCAAGTTCCGCATCTACCAGGGCGAGAACCCGGCTTCGCGCGGCTTGCTTGAGAACCTGTACTTCGGCTACACGCAGTTTTCGCTGTGGGATTTGTCGAGCGACTCGCGGCCGTTCCGCGACACCAACTACCGGCCGAGCCTGTTCTATTACCTGTCGGACACCGGGGTGCAGAACCGCGTGATCAGCCGGCTCTCGCTCGCCGCCGGCCTGGAGCATGAGTCGAATGGCCGCGACGGCGACCAGTCGCGCAGCATCAATACGGTGTTCGTCAAACCCACGTTTTATCTGGGGGACATGACCAACTGGCACTGGAGCGTCTCGCCCAAGCTGTACTACTACATCGAGAAGAACGACAACTCGGACATTGCCAGCTACCGGGGCTACATGGACCTGAAGCTGGCCTACGGCAAGCCGGACTCATGGGAGTTCGCCACCACCCTGCGCAAAGGCACGCAGAAGTACTACGGCAGCGTCGATGCGTCGGTGACGTATCCGCTGGCCAGGCTGATCCCCGGCACGGCGGGTTACCTGATGGCAGGCTATTTAGTCGGCTATGGCGAGAGCTTGCTGGACTACAACCACAAGCTGCCTTGGCAATTCCGGCTGGGATACGCGCTGTCGCGCTGACCCGCCTAACCGGCCAGCGGCTTGCCGCTAGCCTTCAGCCGCGCGTTGGCCACCGCCGCGGCAAACTGGCCGTGCCCATGCCAGCCGGTGGCCCGCCCCAGCTTCTTGCCCTTGTGGAAGAACATGAAGACCGGGATGCCGTGCAGGCCGAAGCGCTTGCCCAGCTCCGGGTGCGCATAGACGTTGGCGTGCAGCCAGTGCAGCTCCAGCGCCCGCACCGGCGCCGGATTGGCCAGCATGGCTTTTTTCGCCATCTCGCAATTGAAGCAGTCCACCCCCCAGAAAAACACACAGACCAGCGCATCGCCGGCAGCGGCGATGGCGCCATCGATGTCGGCGCCATCTACCGCGCGCATGCCGAACGCGTCGAAGGCGCGGTGGTCCAGGTGCGCCGCCGGATCCACGGCGGTGCCAGGCATGGCGGGGTTGTCTGGCTTTGTGGACATAGACGTCTCCAGCAATGGAAAACGCCCGGGCCAGCGGCACCGGGCGTTGCTTGTGCCAGCCCGCCGGGCGGACAGCAAAGAGGGTTGCGCTTACTTGGGCGCGGACACCGTGACCAGCGCCGGGCGCAGCACGCGATCAGCAATCGTGTAGCCGCGCTGCAGCACCGTGACCACGGTGTTCGGCTCCTGCGGCGCCGGCACCATCGAAATGGCCTGGTGACGGTGCGGATCGAACTTCTCGCCAACCGGGTTCAGCTCGACGATCTTGCCCTTCTCGAAAGCGCTGACGAGCTGGCGGGCGGTCAGTTCGACCCCTTCGCGCAGCTTGGCGATATCGCCCGACCCGTCGGCCAGCGCCGCCTGCAGGCTGTCCATCACGGGCAGCAGGTAGTCGGCAAAGGTCTCAATGGCGAATTTATGGGCCTTGGCGACGTCCTCCTGGGCGCGGCGGCGGATGTTCTCGCCCTCCGCGGTAGCCCGCAGGAACATGTCGTAGTTCTCCTTGGCCTTGGCTTCAAGCGCGGCCAACTGGGCCGCCACGTCCGCCGCGGCGGCGTTCTCGGCCTGGCCGGCCGGGGCGGTGTTCAGCTCCTCGCTGGCTGGCGTGAGCGGCGGCGTGGTGGATGGCGTCTGCTTCTGTTCTTCCATGTCGATCCGTATCAAAACAAAGACGCGGCCTGCCTGGCGCAGGCCGCCGGGTGGTCAATCGGCAAATGTAGCCTGCAGTTGGTGGCAGGCCCTCAATTTTCAAGAGCGCACAGCGACGGTGCACTGAAACACAAGGTTACAAATGGGGGTGCGCGGAAATAGGGGTCATATTGCTTTGCAACAGCGCACACCCTAAGATGAAACCGTATAAAAATGACAAAAATAACGGGGTCGAAGATGCAACTCAAGTGGGGCCACTCTCGAAAGGTTAGCCATGCATAAGCTGCCTGTTCTGACGGTCTTCCTTCTCGCCGCATTATCGGTGATGACAGCCTTCATCTGCCTCTCCGGCGCCTTCACGCCACGAGACACCGAATACGGCAGCGGCAAGGCTGTATTCAAGCATTACATCGTTCCCTACGTTCGCTGACCCAGCCGGGTGATTGCGGGCGACTGCACGTGCGGCCGTCCGCCTCACCCTCTGACCCCGTCGATCTGCCGACGGTCACGCTTGGTCGGGCGCCCCTGCAGCTTCGATGCAGGCTCCACGTTAAGGCGCCGATTCTCGGCATCCTGCCGCCGGCGCGCCTCGCTGGCCTCGGTTTCCGCATAGAGCGTCTGGGCTACCGCAGCCGGGCCGCGCAGCCCCGCAATCCCTTTCACCACGATTTCCCAGCGTTGCTGGTGCGCCTCCAGGACGACGGTGTCGCCCGGCTTCACCTCGCGCGAATTCTTGCACGCCTGGCCGTTGACCTGCACCTTGCCACGCTCCACCGCCTCGGCGGCCAGCGAGCGGGTCTTGAAGAAGCGCGCGCACCATAGCCATTTATCGATGCGCAGGCGGGCATCGGCCTCGAAAGATACACTCATGTCGTCACCTCCATGCGTTGAGCAGCGCCACGCTCATGCCGCGGCGCCGCGCGTCTGCGCTTGCGTGCGGCGGGCCTCCAGCTCATGCGGATGCGGCAGCCGCAGCGGCCAGCCCTGCAAGTGCTGCAAGCCGATCTCCGCCAGCCCGGCAATCCAGCTTTCCGAATCGTTGAGGCAAGGAATGTAGTGGAACACCTTGCCGCCTGCCACTTGGAACTCGGAGCGCCCTTCCATCGCGATCTCCTCCAGTGTCTCAAGGCAATCGGCCGGAAAGCCCGGACAAAACACGTCGACCCGCCCGGTGCCGACCTTGCCAAGTTCCTGCAAGGTGGGCGCGGTATAGGGCTGCAGCCACTCCGCCTTGCCAAAGCGCGACTGGAAAGTGACCTGGTACTGCCCAGGCTGCAGGCCCAGTGCCTCGCCCAGCAGGCGCCCGGTCTTGAGGCACTCGCAATGATAGGGATCGCCGAGTTCCAGCGTGCGGCGCGGCACGCCGTGGAACGACAGGATCAGCTTGTCGCCCCGCGCGAAATCCGGCGTGCCATGCTGCGCCCAGTATGCCCCCACCTGCTGGTGCAAGGCGGCAATGTACGCCGGATGGTCGTGGAAATGCTTGACCAGCCGCAGCTCCGGCTGGTTTCGCCACTGCTTGAGTACCCGGAACACCTCGTCGAAGCCCGTCGCCGTGGTGGTGCCGGAGTACTGCGGGTACAGCGGCAGCAGCAGGATGCGCTCTGTCCCCTGGCGGCGCAACGCTTCCAGCACCGAGCCGATCGACGGATTGCCGTAGCGCATGGCGCACGCCACGGTCACCTCATGGCCTTGCTGGTTCAGCAGCAGCTGCAGGGCGTGTGCCTGGCGCTCGGTGTGCACCAGCAGCGGGGAACCCGTCATATGGGCCTCGCGCAGCCAGATCGACTTGTACTTTATCGCCGAGGCGCGCGAGCGCAGCGGCACGATGATGCCGTACAGCAGCGGCAGCCAGGCTGCGCGCGGGATCTCCACCACACGCGGGTCGGACAGGAACTGCTTGAGGTAGCTTCCGACCGCCTTCGGCGTTGGCGCATCCGGCGTGCCAAGGTTGATCAACAGGATGGCCGTGCGCGGCGCCTGGCCATGCTGGTAGGCCGGTTCGGGAGTAAACGTCATGTAATTTCCGGTGTGGCGGGGCGGCGCGGGCACAAGGCGCGCGCCAGCCAGGGCTCGCCGAGCTTACAGGATCTGGGGAACAGGCAGTCTGTGAGACCGGGCCAGGCCAACACTAGTTCTGGCTGAGCGCGCTGGACAACAGGCGCGCGGTGATGTCGACGATCGGAATGACCCGTTCGTAGGCCATGCGGGTCGGCCCGATCACCCCGAGCGTGCCGACGATCTGGCCGTCGACTTCGTAGGGCGCGGTAATGACCGCCATGTCTTCCAGCGGCACCAGCTTGCTCTCGCCGCCGATGAAGATCTGCACGCCCTGGGCGTGGCTGGAGACATCGAGCAGCTTGAGCAGGCCGGTCTTGTGCTCGAACACGTCGAACAGGCGGCGCAGCTTTTCCATGCTGGAGGACAGGTCCTCCACCTCCAGCAGCTTGCGCTCGCCCGAAATGAAGACGTGATCGTCGTCCCCCTCGGCCATGGCGCTGCTGCCCGCCTCCACCGCCGCCTGCATCAGCTGCGACATATCCATGCGCAGCGCCTGCAGCTCGCCGCGCAGGTGGTTGCGCACGTTGTCGAAACTCATGCCGGCAAAGTGCGAGTTGATGAAATTGGCGGCTTCGACCAGCTGGGACGGGGTGTACGGCAGCTCGGTCTGGATGATGCGGTTCTGCACGTCGCCCTCGGGGGTGACGATGATCAGCAGGATGCGCTTGTCCGACAGCCGCATGAATTCGACCTGGCGGAACGCCTGGGCGCGCCGTGGCGTCATCACCACGCCGGCGAATTGCGACAGGTTGGACAAGGTGTGCGCCGCCGAGGTGATCATCCGTTGCGGCCCAAGCTGCTGGCCCTGCAGCTGGCCCCGGATCTTGCCGGTCAGCTCGGCCAGGTTGAGCGCGCCGTCCAGCGGCTGGGCGGTCAGCATGGTATCGACGAACAGCCGATAGCCACGCGGCGTGGGGATACGCCCGGCCGAGGTATGCGGGCTGGTAATGAACCCCATTTCCTCCAGGTCGGACATCACATTGCGGATGGTCGCCGGAGACAGGTCGAGCCCCGAGTACTTCGACAAGGTTCGAGAGCCCACGGGCAGCCCCTCGGCGATGTAGCGCTCGATGAGGGTTTTGAGAAGCGTTTTCGCACGTTCATCCATGATGTTCCTGATTTTACGCAAGTTTTCACCATTCGGGCGGCTCATCCGCGATCCGGCCCGGCGGCGAGCGCCCTCCTGCTGACAATGGTCACGGCGGTATGGTCTAATCCCGGCATGTCTTCGCTCCCCAAGCCCGGCGCCGCGCGCGCCCCATTTCGCACCGTCGCCCTGATCGGCAGGTACGCCACTGCCGGCATCGAGGGCCCGCTGGAAGAGCTGGCCGCCTGTATCCTCAGGAACGGCCAGGATGTGGTGTTCGAGCGCGAAACCGCCCTGGCCACCGGGCTGACCGACTATCCGGCGCTGGCGCCCAACGAAATCGGCAAGCATGCCGATGTGGCGGTGGTGCTCGGCGGCGACGGCACCCTGCTGGGCCTGGCGCGCCAGCTGGCCGGCTACCCGGTGCCGCTGATCGGCGTGAACCATGGGCGCCTCGGCTTCATGACCGACATCCCGTTGGAGGATGTGCACTCGGTGCTCCCGGACATGCTGGCGGGCCGCTACGAGTCCGAGACCCGCATGCTGCTGGAGTCCCAGGTGGTGCGCGACGATGGCGTGATCTTCTCCGCGCTGGCCTTCAACGACGTCGTGGTCAACCGTTCCGGCATTTCCGGCATGGTCGAGCTGGCGGTGTCGGTGGACGGCCACTTCATGTACAACCAGCGCTCCGACGGCCTGATCGTCTCCACGCCGACCGGCTCGACCGCCTATGCGCTGTCGGCAGGCGGCCCGATCCTGCACCCTACCTTGTCGGGGCTGGTGTTGGTGCCGATTGCCCCGCATGCGCTGTCCAACCGCCCGATCGTCCTGCCGCACGATGCCGAGGTGTCGATCGAGGTCGCCACGGCGCGCGACGCCAGCGTGAACTTCGACATGCAGTCGCTGACCTCGCTGCTGCCGGGCGACCGCATCGTGGTGCGGCGCTCGGCCAAGACCGTCAACCTGCTGCACCCGATCGGCTACAACTATTACGCCACGCTGCGCAAGAAGCTGCACTGGCACGAGTACCCGAGCGAAGACAACCGGCTCTAATCCGCCCCGGTCCGCACCGAACCGGCCCAGATCCGCCCCCTGACATCATCCAGCCCCGACCAGTCGACCACGATGCTGCGCAGCCTGTCCATCCGCGATTTCGTCATCGTCGATACGCTCGACCTCGACTTCTCCCCGGGCTTCACCGTCTTCACCGGCGAGACCGGCGCCGGCAAATCGATCCTGATCGATGCGCTGGCCCTGGTGCTGGGTGAGCGCGCCGACGCCGGCGTGGTCCGCGAAGGCGCCGCCCGGGCCGGCATCAGCGCCACCTTCTCCACCCCGGCCGGGCTCGACGCGTGGCTGGCCGAACATGACCTCACCGGCGACGAAGGCACGGTGCTGCTGCGCCGTACCGTCGACGCCAGCGGGCGCAGCAAGGCCTTTATCAACGGCGGCGCCGCCACGCTGGGCCAGCTGCGCGACATCGGCGACCGCCTGGTCGATATCCACGGCCAGCATGCCCATCAGTTGCTGCTGCGCCCCGACGCCCAGCGCCTGCTGCTCGATGCCCATGCCGGGCTCACCGCGCAGGCCGGCGCGGTGGCCGAAGCCTGGCGCTCGTGGCGCGCGTGCGTGCGCCAGCGCGAAACCGTCGAGCACCGCTCGCGCGAGATGCAGCTGGAACGCGAGCGGCTCGAATGGCAGGTCGGCGAGCTCGAGAAGCTGGCACCCCAACCCGGCGAATGGGAAGACATCCAGGCCGAGTACAACCGGCTGTCGCACGCCGCCGGGCTGATCGAGGGCAGCCGCGCCGCGCTGGAGGCGCTGTCCGAGGCCGATGGCTCGGTGCTGTCGGGGCTCAACAGCGTGGTGCAGCGCCTGCGCCAGATGGCTGACGTCGACCCCGCGTTGGGTGACGTCCTGGCGGCGCTGGACCCCGCGCTGGTCCAGGTCGAGGAGGCCGCGCACTCGCTCAACCGCTACGTCGACCGGATCGACCTGGACCCCGAACGCTTGCAGGTGGTGGAGGCGCGCATGCAGGCGCTGCACACCACCGCGCGCAAGTACCGGATGCCGCCGGAGCAGTTGCCGGACGAACTGATGGCGCGCCGCCAGCAACTGGACGATCTCCAGTCCGCCCAGGACCTGAACAAGGCGATGGCGCGCGAGGCCGCGGCCCGCGCCGCCTACCTCACCATCGCCCAGCACCTCGGCGCCGCCCGCAAGATGGCGGCCGAAAGCCTGTCGGCCGCCGTGACGGATGCCATGCAGGGCCTGTCCATGGCGGGCGGCAGTTTCGCGGTGGCGCTGCACCCGCTCGACGAAGGGCAAAGCCATGGACTGGAACAAGTCGAGTTCCTGGTGGCAGGCCATGCCGGCGTCAGCGCGCGCCCTCTGGCCAAAGTGGCGTCGGGCGGCGAGCTGGCTCGGATCAGCCTGGCGATTTCCGTCATTACCAGCGAGGCCGCGCCCACCCCGACCCTGATCTTCGACGAGGTCGACACCGGCATCGGCGGCGCGGTGGCCGAGGTGGTGGGCCGCCGCCTGCAGGAACTCGGCCGCGCTCGCCAGGTGCTGTGCGTGACCCACCTGCCCCAGGTGGCCGCCCAGGCCGGCGCCCACCTGCTGGTCAGCAAGGAGACCAGCCAGCCCGACGGCAATGGCTCGGTCACCCGCTCGCGCATCCGCGCCCTCGACGCCGCTGGCCGCGTGGTCGAAACTGCACGCATGCTGGGTGGGACCACCGTGACGGCCACCACAGTGCAACACGCCGAGGAGATGCTCGCGCAAGGCCTGCGTGGCACCACCGGCACGGCCCGGGAAGCGCGCCGTTCGCGGCGCAGCGCAGGCTGATTGCCCGCGCCCTGGCCAGTAACCATTCAGGAGTTTCCCCATGTCACTCGGCAAACAGCCGCACTCCCGCTCACTGGCTCGCCCGCTGCGGATCACCGCCGCCTGCGGCCTGCTGGCCCTGCTAGCCCTGACCGCTTGCCAGGCGCAACAGCGCCCGTCGGCGCCGCCGCTCAACAGCATCAGCGCCGATCGCGCCGTAGGCGATATCATGGTGCGTTTCTCCGCGCCGCCCGTCACCGTGTCCGAAGAAGCCGATCGCTTGCTGGCGTCGATTGCCGGCCCGATCCGCTTCGTCGTCAAGCGGCCCATGTCGGGCGGCGTCTGGCTGGTCACCGCGATCTCCGCGTCGGCCGATGCCACGATCGACCAGGCGGTCGCCACGCTGCGCGGCGCCCCTCGCATCGAGCTGGCCGAGCCTGACCGCGTGCTCAAGCCGAATCGCACCCAGCCCATCGGCCGCGACATGCCGGCGAGCTGAATCCGGCGGCTGCCCGATTGCTGTCGTCGGAATCCATGGCCTGGACGTTGAAGGTTGAAGATTGCAGGTTGAATGCTGTAACCGCGGTCAGTCCGAAGCGGGCTCAACGGGAGAACGTAGACATGCAGGCACAGCGTCAATTCCGATCCGGCAAAACGCGGCGCACACCGCGCCATGCAGCCCTGCTGCTGGCGCTGGGCGCCGCCCTCTGGCTGGGCGCCCCCGCCGCGGCCAGCGCGGCCCCCGACCCCGCCGCGCGCCCCGCGCCGCACTACACCGGCAACTTTATCGTGCGCTGGCGCGACGGCAGCACAAGCACAACCACCAGCATGAGCGCCAGCAGCGCCGGCGCGAGCGACAGCGCTGCCGCCAGCGGCCTGTCCGAGCGCATGCTGAGCGTGCGCCAGAGCACTGGCGTGGCGCTCTCGGTCAAGCGCCAGATGGGCGGCAGCCTGCAGCTGCTGAGTGTTTCCGGCAGCGATGCCGCCGACCCAGAAGGCACCGCCGCCCGGCTGCGCCAGGATCCGCGCATCGCGGAAGTAGTGCCGGACCGCTGGCTGCGGCTGCACGACACCGCGCCCAACGACCCAGAGTTCGCGCTCAACCAGCCCTACCTGGGCACCCCCGGCCAAGTGGTGGGTGGCGTGAACCTGCCGCCCGCATGGGACCGCACGCGCGGCAGCAGCAGCCTGGTGATCGCCGTGCTCGACACGGGTTCCCTGCCGCACCCGGATCTTGCCGGCCGCCTCGTGCCCGGCTATGACTTCATCACCGATCCGTCCATCGCCAACGACGGTGGGGGCCGGGACGCCGACGCCACCGACGCCGGCGACGGCGTGCCGGTGGGGTTCACCTGCCCCGGCACCTCCACGCCTACCACGACCGCCACCAACAATAGCTGGCACGGTACCCGCGTGGCGGGCACGCTTGGCGCACTCACCAATAACGGGGTGAACATCGCCGGCGTGGACTGGAACGCCCGCATCCAGCCGGTGCGCGTCTCCGGCCGCTGCGGCGCGCTGCTCTCGGACACCGTGGACGGCATGCGCTGGGCCGGCGGCCTGTCCGTGCCCAATGTGCCGGCCAACCCCACCCCGGCGCGCGTGATCAACGTGAGCCTGGGCGGCGGGACCTGTTCCAGCATCGAGCAGCAAGCCGTGACTGACCTCGCCGCGAATGGCGTGGTGGTGGTCGCCGCCACGGGCAACAGCGCCGGCGCGGTCGAGGCGCCTGCCGACTGCAGCGGCGTGGTGGCCGTGACGGCGCACGCTAATGACGGCGAGAACGCCAGCTATGCCAATGTGGGGCCGCAGGTTGCGCTGAGCGCGCCGGGCGGTGGCTGCGGCAACTCTAAGGTGTCGGGCGGCAAATGCTCGGTGGCGGAGTCGTTCATCCGGGCCCTGTCCAATGACGGCACCACCTCGCTTGGCAACTACATCGTCAACAACTCGCAAGGCACCAGCTTTGCCGCGCCGCTGGTATCGGGCGTGGTGTCGCTGATGCTCGCCGCCAATCCGGCGCTCACGCCCGCCCAGGTACTTGCCACCTTGAAGAGTTCGGCACGGCCCCATCCGGCCGGCACCTATTGCACGGCTACCGCCAATGCCGGCAAATGCGGCGCGGGCCTGCTCGATGCCAATGCTGCAGTGGCCGCCGGCACGCAGGTGGTCCAGCCGGCGCCCGCTGCGCCAGCCGCCTCCTCGGGCGGTGGCGGCGCGCTGTCGTGGCCGCTCGCGCTCGGGCTGTGCGCGCTTGGCCTGCTGCTGAACTGGGTCGGACGCCGCCGGCGCCCGGTGAAATCGCATTGAAGTCATGGTGAACGCGGGGCGCCAGCCGGCCTGCGCCGGCTGCGTCCCTTAGCAGCGCGCCTATGCGGGTGGCTGGCCGTGGCGGCGCTGCCACCACTCCTGGACCAGCCATAGCCCCAGGCCGGCCAGCGCGCCGGCCGCGTGCGAGATACGCACGACCCCGAACCCCCACTGCGCATCGAATACCACCGGCGCGAGCCACGACTGCTCAAGCCAGGTCTTGACCAGCACCCCAAGGCAGAGCGCCACGCCGAGCACGCGCGACACGCCGCTGCCATAGAGCAGGCGCAGACCGCCCCACAAGGCCAACCCGTGCAATGCGCCGGACAACCCGCCGTACCAACCCACCGACGGCACTCGGCATAGCGCCAGTTGCACCGCTACGCCGCAGGCGAGCAGGACCGCCAGCATCGCGCCGGCGCGCGCCTCGCGGCCAATCAGCAGGAACAGGCCCGCGGCGGCCAGCAGGTCCGCCAGCCAGTGCTGCCAGCCAAGGTGGACCCACATGGCCGTCAGCAGGCGCCACCATTGGCCCGCCGCGCCGTGACCCATGACGGCATCGCGCAGATAGAGCCCGTGCGCGTGCAGCCAGGGGACGAAGGTAAATGCGGCACCCAGGGCCGCCGTTAGCGCCAGTACGGCCAGCACGCCCAGCCATCCCGGCCAGCGCGCCGCGCCGGCCGCCTGCGGGTTCATCTGGCGCCGGTGGCAACCGGCTCGCCGAACACCGCTTGCCAGAGGGTGCGCACGTGTTCCGCCTCTTGCGCCACCACGGCCGGCGCGACGCGCGCATGAGCCTGCCCGTCCAGGCGCAACTGGTGCTGGCGGGCGCGGAATGCGCGATACGCGTCGCCCACCTCGCGCGCCAGCGTGGCATCGATCAGGCCGATCTCGCCAGCGGTGCGCAGCAGCGCGATATTGCCGGCATTGCGCGTGAGCGCAGGATGATCGTGGCTGTGCAACAGCACGAGGTATTGCACCGTGAACTCGATGTCGACCATGCCGCCGCGATCATGCTTGAGGTCGAACAAACCGCTTGGGTTGGGATGCCCCTCGGCCACCTTGTGGCGCATGGCGACGATCTCGCCGCGCAGCGTGGCGGCGTCGCGCGGCTGGCGCAGGATCTCGTCGCGCAGGCTTTCGAAGTGCGCGCCGATCTCTGGGTCGCCCGCGCAAAAACGCGCGCGCGTGAGCGCCTGGTGCTCCCACACCCACGCAGTGTTGTCGCCCTCGCGCTGCTGGTAGCGGCGAAAGCCCTCGAAGCTGGTCACCAGCAGCCCGGCCTCGCCGTTGGGCCGCAAGCGCGTATCGACGTCGAACAGGGTGCCGGCAGCGGTATGGCTGGTCAGCCAGGTGATCAGGCGGCGCGCGTAGGCGGCGTAGACGTCGGGCGCGCGCTCGTGCTCATCCTCGTAGAGGAAGATGATGTCGAGGTCAGAGGCATAGCCCAGCTCCTTGCCGCCCAGCTTGCCGTAGGCAATCACGGCAAAGCGCGGCTGCTCGGCGTGCCGGGTGGCCAGCTGGCGCCAGACTGCCTGCAGGGTCACGTCGAGCATGGCATCGGCCAGGTCCGACAGCCGGTCGGCGATCTGCTCCACGGTCACCATGCCCTGCAGGTCCTGCAGCAGGATGCGGAAGGTCTCGGCATGATGTTCGCGGCGCAGGATGTCCATCTGGGCTTCGATCTGTCCGTCGGCCGCGTCGAGACGCGCGGCCAGGCGGCTGCGAAAGTCGTTCCAGTCGGGCGCGCGCGCCAGGGCATCGCTGTCGAGCAGTTCGTCGAGCAGTTGCGGGTGGCGGGTCAGATAGGCGGCGGCCCAGCTCGATGCGTGCAGCGTGTCGGCCACGCGCGCCATCGCCTGCGGGTATTCGGAAAGCAGGGACAGGTAGGACGCACGGCGGCTGATGGCATCCAGGAAATCGACAAAGCGGGCGATGGTGCGGTCGGCATCGTCCTGGCGCGAGGCCAGGTCAAGCGCGCGGTTGACCAGCAAGTCGAAGCGCACTCGGCTGGGCTCGGACAACGCGCGGTAGCGCAGCGAGGCGCCGATGGCGCGCAAGCGGTCGAGCAGCCCGGTGCAATCGCTGAAGCCGGCTGCGGCCAGGCGCTCGCACGGTGGTTCATCCTGTTCTTCCTGGATCAACGCGGGCCACAACGCCTCGCACTGCGCATGCGCTTCATCGGGGTCCGAGAACGTAGCCTCGAACTGTTGCGCCACCGGATCCTGCAGCGATGCCAGGCGCTCGAGCAAGGCCGGCCAGTCGGCGCAGCCCATCATCTTCGCCACCGCCAGTTGCTCCTCTTCCGAGGTGGGCAGGTGGTGCGTCTGGGCGTCGTCGCGATACTGCAGCCGATGCTCGAGCTGGCGCAGGAAGCGGTAGGCGTTGGCCAGTTGCTCGGCCTGGCCCGCGGGCAGCAGCCCATGCTCCACCGCCACCGTCAGCACTTCCAGGGTGGGCCGGATGCGCAGCGCCGGGTCCTGGCCGCCACGGATCAGCTGGAAGACCTGGGCCATGAACTCGATCTCGCGGATGCCGCCGCGCCCGAGCTTGATATTGAAGGCACGCTGGTTGACGCGCTGGCCGCTGCCCGGCGCCGCCAGCCCGCCGCTGCGCTTGGCCGCCTCGGCGCGGATCTGCGCATGCAGCGAGCGGATCGCCGCAATCACGCCGTAGTCGAGGTAGCGGCGGAAGACGAAGGGCGTGGTCAGGCTGGCCAGTTGCGCGGCGGTACGCTGCGCATGCGGGGTATCCAGCGCCGACACCACCCTGCCCTTGATCCAGGCGTAGCGCTCCCACTCGCGCCCCTGCACCATCAGGTACTGCTCCAGCATGCCGAGGCTGCAGGCCAGCGGTCCGGCGTCGCCATTGGGACGCAGGCGCATGTCGACGCGGAACACGTAGCCATCTCCGGTCACATCGGCCAGCAGGTTGATCAGGCGCCGTCCCAGGCGGATGAAATATTCGTGATTGGACAGGCTGCGTTGCCCGCCACGGGTGTCGCCGTCTTCGTCGTACAGGAAAATCAGGTCGATATCGGACGACACATTGAGCTCGCGGCCACCCAGCTTGCCCATGCCAACCACCACCAGCTCCTGCACCTCCTCGCTGCTCTCCCCGACCGGGCGGCCATAGGTCGGGGCGAGGTCCGCCTCCAGCATGGCCAGGCCGTACTGGATGCCCAGCTCGGCCAGGTCCGTCATCGCGCCGGTGACTTCGCCCAGCGTCGACAGGCCGCGCAGATCGCGCTCGATCACCACGCACATCACTTCCGCGCGCAAGCGGCGCAGCGCGCGCTTGATGGCATCCTCTAGATCGGACGACGGCTCGTGCAGGGCCTTGAGCCGCGCTTCCATCCAGGCGCGCGTGAGCGGCTGCTCGCGTGCGAGCGCGACGATTTCGGCCAGCTCGGGACGCGCCTGCGCCATGCGGCGGGTGTAATGGGAATAGGCGGGCGAGTACAATGCCATGCCGGCGCATTCGACCGGCACGAGTTCCGCGGCGGCCACCACTGCGAACGGGCCCGTGGCCATGTCGGCCACAGCCTGCCTGGCAGCGCTGGAAGTGTTGCCGGGCGCATGTTCGCCGGCAGGACCATCCGCGGCTGCGGCACGGTTTGCGCCATCGGTTGCGGCGGTATCGGGCGCGGCCGCGGAACTCGTCGGATCAGTGGAAGTCATTCCTGTTACTTGGTAGCGCGTGAGCCGGCCCTGGGCCGGCGCGCGCGTTATGCACGGCCGGTCAGGCACCGTATTGGAGAGCGCCTAGTATTGTCGGATAATCTGCGCATGTCCAGCCACGCCACCCCACCTGCCGATCCCTCCGCCACCGCCGGCGGCACGCCGGCACTTGATGGGGCCGCCGGTGCAAGCTCAACCCCGTCGCCGCAAAGCGGCCGGCGCGCGCTCGCGTTTGCGCGCGCGGTCGGCCGGGCTCTGCTCGCTGGCTTGCGCCATCCCGTCTGGCGCGGCCTGGGACGCGTGCTGGTGCGCCTGGCCCTGGCGCTGGTGCTGCTGGCGCTGCTCGCCGGGCTCCTGATCCGCTTTGTGCTCTGGCCACAGGCCTCGGCCGCCCGCACCTGGCTGGAGCAGCGCGGCTCGGTGGCGCTCGCGGCCCAACTGAGCATCGGCCAGCTCGATACCTATTGGGATGGCTGGCATCCGGCTTTCCATGCCCGCGACGTCAAGGCCATCGATGCCGAGCAGCGCGTGCTGCTGGCCGCGGGCGAGCTCGATGGCAAGCTGTCATGGCGCTCGCTGTTCAGCATGGACGTGCTGTTCCAGAAGATCTCCGCCAGCCAGACCGACCTGCTGATCCGCCGCTCCGCCGACGGCAAGCTCAAGGTGGCCGGCATGGCCGTGGACACCACCGGCGCCCAGCCGCAGGACAACCGCCTGTTCGACTGGCTGCTGGCCCAGGGCAAGGTCGAGCTCACCGACGGCAAGCTGCGCTGGCTCGACGACAAGAACAAGCTGCCGCAACTGGACGTCGGCAATATCCAGCTCAGCGTGCAGCGCCACGGCTCGCGCCACACGTTCAAGCTCGAAGCGCAATCGGCCACGCTCGCGCCGCGCCCACTCGTGGTGCAGGCGGACTTCCGCCATGAATACCTGCATCGCACCGGCGACTGGCACAACTGGTACGGGCAGGCCAGCTGGGACCTTGGCCGGCTTGAGCTCCCGGTGCTGCAGCGCTATCTCGCGATCTTCGACCGCGTCACGCGCGGCACCTTCAGCACCGACGGCACCATCGAGTTTCGCGGCGGCCAGATCACCCGCAGCCAGGCGCGGCTGCGCGCCAGCAGCGTGGACCTGAAGCTCTCCGGAGCGCCCGAAGCGCTCAAGCTCGCCAGTGCCCAGGCCTTTATCCTGCACCGCGCGGGGCGCGACCGCGACAACATCCTCACCATCGACACCCTGCTGTGGCAGCCCGAGCCGGCGGAAGGGCCGGCAGTGCCGCCGGCACGGCAAGCGCAGGCGGCCTCCGCAGCCGCGGCCGCCCCTGGCGCCGCCAGCGCGGCCGCCGGCCTGGCCAGCGGCGAAGGCGTCTGGCGCGAAGGCATGCGCAAGGTAGTGGTCGGCTGGGCCACCGACAACAAGGGCGCGTTGCGCAAATTCACGCTCAAGGCGCCCACCTTCGACCTGAACACCGTGCGCGCGCTGGCCACCTCGCTGCCGCTCGACACCGCCTTGTCGCGCCAGCTGCGCGCGCTGCAGCCCTCGGGCCATGTCGACAACCTGGACGTGAACTGGAACCGGGATCGCCAGGGCATGCTGAGCCGCCGCGATGGCCAGCGCCACTTCAACGTGCAGGGCACGCTGCGCAGCGTCTCGGTGCTTGGCCAGCCCGCCAACCCGCCCGTCGGTGCGAATGGCAAGCCCCACCTGGGCGTGCCGGGCTTTTCGCGGATCTCCGGCAGCTTCAGTTTCGACGAACGCCAGGGCAGCGCCCGCTTTGAAGGCAACAATGCCGCGCTGATGCTGCCGGGCATGTTCGAGGATCCGCGCCTCTCGTTCGACCAGATCAACGGCGAAGTGCGCTGGACCAACGACAATGGCAAGCTGGCAGTGCGCACCGACGGCGTGCAGTTCGCCAACGCGGATACCGCCGGCAGCGTACGCGGCACCTGGCATGCCGGCGGCGACGGGCACGGCGGCATTGCCGACCTGACCGGTGAGCTGACCCGCGCCCAGGTCAGCCGCGTGCCGCGCTACCTGCCCATGGGCATACCCGCCTCCACGCGCCAATACCTGGCCGGCGCCCTGGTCAGCGGTGAAGCCAGCGACGTCAAGTTCCTGCTCAAGGGCGACCTGGAGCACTTCCCCTTCCACAGCCCGTTCGAGCGTGCCGGCGACTTCCGGGTCGAGGTGCCGATCCAGCATGTCAGCTACCAGATCGCGCCCCATGTGAGCGCGCCGGCGGGCAGCGCCGCCAGCGCCAGCAATGACGGCAAGGCCTGGCCGAACTTCACCGACATCAGCGGCCACTTGCTGTTCGAGCGCGGCGGGCTGTCGTTCGTCGCGCAGCGCGCTGGCGTGCAAGGCGCCGCTGGCGTCACGCTGCAGGACGTCAATGGCCGCATCGCCGACCTCGGCGAGCACGGCCGCCTGGTGCTGGACGGTAGCGCCAGCGGGGCGATGACGGCCTTCCTGCGCTTCGTCGCCGCCAGCCCGGTGCGCGACTGGACCGGCCAGGTGCTGACGGATATGCGCGCCCAAGGCAACGGCGAGCTGCGGCTCAAGCTCGACCTGCCCCTCACCGAGGCGCATGCCACCAAGGTCGACGGCCAGTTCCGGCTGCCCGGCAACGATGTGGTGCTGATCCCGCAATTGCCCGTGCTGGCCGGCACCACCGGCGTGGTCGCTTTCAACGAGCACGGCTTCCAGCTCAACGACCTGCGCGCCCGCTTCCTGGGCGGCGAGATTCGCGCCGGCGGCGGCAGCCAGCCCGACGGCACGGTCAGGGTCACTGCCGGTGGCAATCTCACCGCCCAGGGCATCCGCGAGGCGTTTGGCGGCTCGCCCGCCGCCGGGCTGATACAGAAACTGGAAGGCAGCACCGCCTACAGCGCCGTGATCGGCGTGCGCGACCACCAGCCGCAGATCACGGTGGCATCGGAGCTGGCCGGGCTGGCGGTGAACCTGCCCGCACCGATGGCCAAAAGCGCGGCGCAGGCCGTGCCATTGCGCTTTGAACTGCGCCCAGGCGCCGCCCGCGCCGGCAGCGAGGAAATGCTGGTGCAGTATGGCAACGTGCTCAATGCGCGCTATCTGCTACGCCGCAACGGCGACGGCATGGAAGTGCTGGCCGGCGGGATCGGCATCGAGCAGCCGGCGCCGCAACCCGCCAGCGGCGTCACCGCAGCGATCACGGCCAGCCGCATCGACCTGGACGCCTGGCGCGCCCTGTTCGCGGACGCCGGGGGCGCCAGTGCCGGCTCGGCGGCGCCAGCGGTGGACTACCTGCCCGAGCGCATTTCCGCGCGCACGCACACGCTGCACGCCTTTGGCCGCGAGCTCGACGACGTCGTGCTCGAGGCCACCCGCGAAAGCGCTGGCTGGGGCGTGCAGATCGAGTCCCGCCAGGTGGCGGGCAACATGCGCTGGCGCAGCGATGCAACCACACCGGCGGGCGCGCTCACGCTGCGCCTGTCGCACCTGAACATCCCCGACACGGGCGACGCCGCCAATGCGGCCGATCCGCTCGACGGCAATACCGGCGACCTGCCCGCGCTGGACCTGGTTGCCGATCGGTTCGAGCTGCACGGCCGCGACTTCGGCAAGCTGGAGGTCAAGGCCCGCGCCAGCGAAAACGGCGGCGAGCCCGTGTGGACGCTGGACCGCCTGGTCATCGAGCAGCCCGGCGCCACCTTTACGGGCAGCGGCAGCTGGCGCTTGCCGCGCCGGGTACGCGACGGCGCTGCCGCCGAGCGCCGCACGCTGCTCGACTTCAAGCTCGACGTGCGCAATGGCGGCCAGGTGCTCGAACGCATGGGCCTGCCGCACATGCTGGCCGACGGGCGCGGCACCTTCGAGGGCAGGATCGCATGGCGCGGCTCGCCGCTGTCGATCGACTACCCCACCTTGTCGGGCCGGATGAAGCTCCAGCTGGAGAATGGCCAGATCCTCAGTGTGGACCCCGGCGCAGCCAAGCTGCTGGGCGTGCTCAGCCTGCAAAGCCTGATGCGGCTGGCCACCTTCGACTTCCGCGGCGTGGCGGGCCAGGGCATGGTGTTCGACGAAATCACCGGCACCGGCACGATCGAAAATGGCGTGGCCAGCACCAAGGATTTCGCGCTCAAGGGCGGGCAACTGCGCGCCTCGATGACCGGCAGCGCGAACATCCCGCGCGAAACGCAGGACCTGGATGTGACGGTCGTGCCGCGCATCAACGCCACATCCGCGTCGGTCGCCGCAGCGTTCATCAATCCCGCGCTGGGCATCGGCACGCTGGCGGCCCAGCTGATATTTGCCGACGAATTCTCCAAGGCCTTCAGCCGCCGCTTCCATATCAGCGGTGGCTGGGCGAACCCGCAGGTCACCAAAGTGGGGGAGAATAAGACCGACTCGCCCCCCGTGCGGGATTCGTCGTCCAATCGTGTCTACCCGGCGCCATAACCGTAGCGACTGGCCCTGCCCGGGGAAGCCCGCCGCGCAGCCGCCGCAAGCCAAGGAAACCGCTTCATGACCGCAAACGCCTCCGCCCCAGCCCCCAGCACGGCCCCAAGCGCGGCCCCCTTTCGCGTGGCTGCCATCCAGACCGTCAGCGGGGTCTCGCCCGAGGCCAACCTGGCCCGCGCCGACGCGCTGATCGCGCAGGCCGCCAAGGGCGGCGCCGAGCTGGTGTTGCTGCCGGAGTACTTCTGCATGATGGGCCTGCGCGAAGGCGACAAGGTGGCCATCCGCGAGCGCGACGGCGACGGGCCGATCCAGTCATTCCTGGCCGATGCGGCGCGCCGGCACCGAATCTGGCTGGTCGGCGGCACCCTGCCCTTGTGGTGCGAGGACGAGGACCGCGTCTACAACACCTCGCTCGCCTACGACCCGCGCGGCGAACGCGCGGCACGCTACGACAAGATCCACCTGTTCGGCTTCACGCGCGGCAGCGAAAGGTACGACGAATCGCGTACCATCCTGGCCGGCCAGACCCCGGTCAGCTTCGATGCGCCCTGTGGACGGGTCGCCATGTCGGTCTGCTATGACCTGCGCTTTCCGGAGCTCTACCGCCAGCTCGCGGCGGGCGGCGGCACCAGCTTGATTTTGATGCCGGCCGCCTTCACCTACACCACCGGCCAGGCGCACTGGGAGATCCTGCTGCGCGCCCGCGCCATCGAAAACCAGTGCTATGTGCTGGCCGCCGCACAGGGCGGAAAGCACGAGAACGGAAGGCGCACCTGGGGCCACTCGATGCTGATCGATCCCTGGGGCGAGGTGATGGCGGTGCTGCCGGAAGGCGAAGGCGTGGTGAGCGGGTTGATCGATCCCGCCCGGCTGGACGAGGTGCGGCAGAACCTGCCTGCGCTGCGCCATCGGGTGCTGTAGCATGTACAAGCCATGACCTGGCCGATTCCCCGGAATCGCCAACATCCCAGATTTTTACGCGGCGGCGCTTTTCGCGCCACCGCGGCACGACGATAAAGGACAACCATGAACGCCGGCGACCTCGGAATCCGCAACCTCGCCACCGCCCAGCAATTGCTGCTGGCCCCCTACGGCCTGGACGAAACCAACCTGCAGCGCGTGCTGGCGGACATCTTCACGCATAAGGTCGACTACGCCGACCTCTACTTCCAGTACACCCGCAACGAGGCGTGGAGCCTGGAAGAAGGCATCGTCAAGTCCGGCAGCTTCAGCATCGACCAGGGCGTTGGCGTGCGCGCCGTGTCCGGCGACCGCACCGCCTTCGCCTACTCCGACGACATCAGCCTGGACGCCTTGCTCAAGGCCGGCGCCGCGACCCGCACCATCGGCCGCGCCGGCAGCGGCCGCGTCAAGGTGGCGAGCAAGATGGCCTCCCAGGGCGGGCGCAACCTGTACTCGCCCAACGATCCGCTGGACTCGATGGACGCGGCCGAAAAGGTGGCGCTGCTCGAGCGCGTGGAACGCATGGCCCGCGCCAAGGACCCGCGCGTGGTGCAGGTGATGGCAGGCCTGGCCGGTGAGTACGACGTGGTGCTGGTGGCACGCAGCGACGGCGTCATCGCCGCCGACGTGCGCCCGCTGGTGCGCGTGTCGGTCACGGTGATCGCCGAGCAGAACGGGCGCCGCGAGATCGGCTCCTCCGGCGGCGGCGGGCGCTATGCCTACGGCTACTTCACCGACGAGCTGCTGCGCAAGTACGTGGACGAGGCCGTGGCCTCGGCGCTCGTCAACCTCGAGGCGCGCCCGGCTCCGGCCGGAGCCATGACCGTCGTGCTCGGCCCGGGCTGGCCCGGCGTGCTGCTGCACGAGGCTATCGGCCACGGCCTGGAAGGCGACTTCAACCGCAAGGGCTCCTCGGCCTTTGCTGGCCGCATGGGCGAGCGCGTGGCGGCCAAGGGCGTAACCGTGGTGGACGACGGCACGCTGGCCAACCGCCGCGGCTCGCTCAACCTCGACGACGAGGGCAACCCGACCCAGTGCACCACGCTGATCGAGGACGGCATCCTCAAGGGGTATATCCAGGACACGCTCAACGCGCGCCTGATGAAGATGCCGGTGACCGGCAACGCGCGCCGCGAGAGCTACGCCGCGCTGCCGATGCCGCGCATGACCAACACCTACATGCTCAATGGCAACCGCGATCCGCAGGAGATCATCGCCAGCGTCAAGCGCGGCCTCTACGCGGTCAACTTCGGCGGCGGCCAGGTCGACATCACCAACGGCAAGTTCGTGTTCTCCGCCAGCGAGGCCTACCTGATCGAGGACGGCAAGATCACCACGCCGGTCAAGGGCGCCACGCTGGTGGGCAACGGCCCGGAATCGCTCAAGGACGTCACCATGATCGGCAACGACATGCGCCTGGACTCGGGCGTGGGCGTGTGCGGCAAGGAAGGCCAGAGCGTGCCCGTGGGCGTGGGCCAGCCGACCCTGCGCATTGAAAACATGACGGTGGGCGGCACGGCCTGATGGCCTGATTGCCTTCCAGCGGGCCGGGCGCGGCCCCTTTGCTGTTCAGGGCCGCGCCTCGTAGATCAGGTTGAACGGCGTTTGCGCCGCCCGGCGAAAACGCGAAAACCCGCCCTGCTGCACCACCGAGCGCATGCGTGCCTCGCCCGACTGGGCGCCCAGGCACAGGCCCACCTCCTGCGAGCGCGACGCTGGCGTGCAGATAAAGGTCGAGGCCGAGTAGAAGACCCGGCCGACCGGGTTCAGGTTGTCTTCGAGCCGGTCGTTGGCGAAGGGCTCGACGATCATCCAGGTGCCGTCCGGACGCAAGGTCTCGCGCACATGGGCGGCAGCGCCGACCGGATCGCCCATATCGTGCAGGCAGTCGAACACGGCCACCAGGTCGTAGTCCTTGCCGCCATACTCCTTGGCTTTTGCCACCTCGAAGTGCACGCGATCCTGCACGCCGGCGCGCGCCGCCGCCTCGTTGGCATAGCGGATCGACGGCTCGTGGTAATCGAAGCCGTAAAACGCCGATGCCGGGTAAGCCTGCGCCATGATGATGGTGGAGGCGCCATGCCCGCAGCCCACGTCGGCCACGCGAGCGGCCGCCTGCAGCTTGGCCTGCACACCCTCCAGCGCGGGAATCCATTCCGAAGTCAGGTGCGCCGCATAGCCCGGGCGGAAAAACCGCTCGGTGCCGTGGAACAGTGACGGATCGTGTTCATGCCAGCCCAGCCCGCGCCCGTTGCGAAAGGCATCCACGATCTTGGGAATCGCCTTGAACTGCGCCACCGCGATCTGGAAGGCACCGGGAATAAAAGCAGGACTGCCTTCCTGGGCCAGCGCGAAGGCTTGCTCCTCGGTCAGGCTGAACAGATCGCTGGCCGGGTCGTACGCGACATAGCCGCTGGCCGCCTGCGCGGACAGCCACTCGAGCAGGTAGCGCTCATCGGTATGGGTTTTCTCGGCCAGCACCTGTACGGTCATCGGTTTCTCGGCCAAGGCTTTGTAAAGGCCAAGCGTATCGCCGACCACGATGGTGGCGGCATGCATCACCGCCCCCAGATCCTGGACGAACTGCGCCATGAAGGCGTTCAGCCTCCCCTCATCGATCGCCATGATGTTTCCCTCCCCCTCGCCTCAGCCCGGCGTGCCTGACCTGCCTGGCATGCCGCGTTCGCCTGTCTTCCCCCGGGCAAACCTGTGCAGGTGCCGCCGCGGCACTGCCGTGCGCGCTGGCGGCGCCTATACTGGCCTCATTGATGTTGGTCCATGCACGGGAACGCGCCAATACGCAGCATTGCGTACCGGCGCGCTACCCAAAGCCGCCGCAATGCTCACAGTCAGCCGCTGCCAGGATGCCCAGACGCTCTCCATGCTCGCCAGGCTGACCGCGCGCGAGCAGCAAGTACTGCGCTGGCTGGCGCACGGCAAGACGGACCGCGAGATCGCGGGCATGCTTGGCATCAGCGCCCGCACGGTGCAAAAGCACCTGCAGCATGTGTACGTGAAGCTAGGCGTGGAGAACCGCACCGCCGCCGTGATGCGCGGGCTGGAACTCGATCCGGGACCCGCCATGGTGCGTCCGGAAATTGTGGCCGGCCCGATGCCGGACGCTTGCCAAGCCCCATAAAACGCGCTATAAAGATGCTTCGTTACCGGATGGTCAACCGCCGCTGCCGGCAGAATTGGCAGGGCTGGCGCAATTTTCTGCCATCCCGTGACGCGTTGCCGCAAATAACCGACGCCATTTGAGCCGCATCCCATCCATGTCCGCTAAGTTTTATTTTTACTTTTTTAGCGATCTCGCACCGCTGGCGGATGGAGAGGGACGATCGTAAGTGCCTCCAGAATTCAAAAAAAGCCGCCAGCGAACCTGGCGGCTTTTTTTATACCGGCCCGCACCCAGCTCTAGCCCAGACAACCCAAACACACGACCCTACAAAATCCGGAGCCATCATGCTGAAGAACACCGACGACCTGCGCATTCGCGAACTCAAGGAATTGTTGCCCCCCGCGCACCTGATCCGCGAGTTCGGCTGCTCCGAAAAGGCGTCCGACGTGATCTACGGCGCGCGCCAGTCCATGCACCGGATCCTGCACGGCATGGATGACCGCCTGATCGTGATCATCGGGCCCTGCTCCATCCACGACACCCGCGCCGCGCTCGAGTACGCCAAGCTGCTCAAGGTCCAGCGTGATCGTTTCGCCGGGGAGCTGGAAGTCGTGATGCGGGTGTATTTCGAAAAGCCGCGCACCACCGTGGGCTGGAAGGGGCTGATCAACGACCCGCACATGGACGGCAGCTTCAAGATCAACGACGGCCTGCGCACCGCGCGCGAGCTGTTGCTGAACATCAGCGAGATGGGCCTGCCGACCGGCACCGAATACCTCGACATGATCAGCCCGCAATACATCGCCGACCTGGTCAGCTGGGGTGCCATCGGCGCGCGCACCACGGAAAGCCAGGTGCACCGCGAACTGGCCTCCGGACTGTCGTGCCCGGTCGGGTTCAAGAACGGCACCGATGGCAACGTCAAGATCGCGGTCGATGCGATCAAGGCCGCTTCGCAGCCCCACCATTTCCTGTCGGTGACCAAGGGCGGCCACTCCGCCATCGTGTCGACCTCGGGCAATGAGGATTGCCACATCATTCTGCGCGGCGGCAAGACGCCCAACTACGATGCCGCCAGCGTGCAGGAAGCTTGCGAAGCGATCTCCAAAGCCGGCCTGGCCGCGCGCCTGATGATCGATGCCTCGCACGCCAACAGCAGCAAGAAGCACGAGAACCAGATCCCGGTCTGCGAGGACATCGGCCGCCAGATGGCCGCGGGCGACGAGCGCATCGTCGGCGTGATGGTGGAATCCCACCTGGTGGGCGGTCGCCAGGACCACGTCCAGGGCACCCCGGTGGAAGACCTCACCTACGGCCAGTCGGTCACCGATGCCTGCATCGGCTGGGACGACTCGGTGAAGGTGCTCGAAACCCTGGCTAACGCCGTCAAGGCACGCCGCCTGGCCAAGGACGCGGGCAACTGAGCCGCCTGACGCGGCCCGGGGGCGCGAGCGCTCCGGGGCCGCGGGCAAAGAAAAAGCCGCTGGGATCAGCGGCTTTTTCTTGTTCCTGACCCGCGCGCGGCATTTGCCGGCGCCGGTTTGCTTACTTCTTCAGGACCAGCCCACCCGGCAGCGATTCGATGTAGGCAGCGATATCCTTCAGCTCATCCCGGGTGAAGGGACGCGGCTTGCCGTCCTTGCCCGTCACGCCGGGGTTGGCGTTGACCTGGCCGGCCATGATCGCGTTGGTGCGGCCCACCTGCGGGTTGCCGGTGATCTGGTAGGCGGCCAATGCGTGGTACAGATAGTCGGCGTGCTGGCCGGCCAGCTTCGGGTAATCCGGCGTAATGGGGGCGTTCATGCCGGCGCCGTGGCAGGCCACGCAGTTGCCCTTCTCCACCAGCGCCTTGCCGTGCGCGAGGTCGGCAGCCGAGGCGGTGATGGCCGAGGCGCCCAGCACGAGTGCGCCGATCGCGAGCGAAAGCGTCTTAAGCGTATTCATGGGTGGGTCCTCTTACTTCTGGGTGTTGTTTTGCGTGCTGGAAGACTGCTGCGCGTAATAAGCAGCCACGTCGGCGATGTCCTGGTCGGTCAGGGTCGCGGCAATGCCACGCATGGTCGGGTGCTTGCGCTCGCCCTTCTGGTATTCCTTGAGCGCATTCTCGATGTATTTGGCGTTCTGGCCGCCGAGCAGGGGCACCTGGTACACCTCGGGGAAGGAGGCGCGATAGCCGGGAATGCCATGGCAACCAATACACATCGCGACCTTGTTTTTGGCGGCGTCCACATTGCCCTTGACTTCCTGGGCTTGCGCAGCCGTTGCGGCCGCGCCCAGCACCACCATCGTGAGGAGCTTTTTCATTGTCGTAGCTGATTGGAAGTGTTAAACCCTGCGTGACCTGCCCAACCGGTCGGAAATGGCTTCAGAATGCGTCCGGCCGGACCGTATCTGCCCGCGGGTAGATGCGGTGCTGCCAGCGTGGGCCGGATACCTGGGCGCTGCTTGCTGGTGGTGCCAGCCGCTGCCAGTGCATCCCGGCGTAGTCTCCGCCTCATTCTGTAACCATCTCTTGTGATCGCCGCCTCCCGGCAAGGACCGCGGGAGTGACAAGGCGGACAAAGCGAGGGGGTGGAGTCTTGGACGTGGGGGGCGCGTCAAACCGCCGCATTGTACAGCACGCTGCACGTGGCAGTCCAGCACGGCACGGCGAGCCGCACGCGAACCGAAAAGCTCTTTTATACTGGCCAATTCCGACACGCATAAACCCCTTCAGGTTGCCCCATGTCCAACACCACCAACGCCAGCCAGAACCAGCAAAACCGCTTCGAAGGCACGCAGCAGTACGTTGCCACCGATGACCTCAAGCTGGCCGTCAATGCCGCGCGCGCGCTGCAGCGCCCGCTCCTGATCAAGGGCGAGCCCGGCACCGGCAAGACCATGCTGGCCGAGGAGGTGGCCGCAGCACTCGGCATGCCTCTGCTGCAGTGGCATATCAAGTCCACCACCAAGGCACAGCAGGGCCTGTACGAATACGACGCGGTGTCGCGCCTGCGCGATTCGCAACTGGGCGACGACCGCGTCCACGACATCCGCAACTACATCATCAAGGGCGTGCTGTGGCAGGCCTTCGAGGCCGACCAGCAAGTGGTGCTGCTGATCGACGAGATCGACAAGGCCGACATCGAATTCCCCAACGACCTGCTGCGCGAAATCGACCGCATGGAGTTCTATGTGTACGAGACGCGCGAACTGGTCAAGGCGCGCCACCGCCCGCTGGTGATCATCACCTCGAACAACGAGAAGGAACTGCCCGACGCCTTCCTGCGCCGCTGCTTCTTCCACTACATCAAGTTCCCCGATGCCGAGACCATGCAGCGCATCGTCGACGTGCACTATCCCGGCATCAAGCGCGAGCTGGTGGCCGCCGCGCTCGAGTCCTTCTACGAGATGCGCAACCTGCCGGGCCTGAAGAAGAAGCCCTCCACCTCCGAGCTGATCGACTGGCTCAAGCTGCTGATGGCCGAGGACATTCCGCCCGAAGCGCTCAAGAGCCCGGACAAGAAGGCCGCGATCCCGCCGCTGCACGGCGCGCTGCTGAAGAACGAGCAGGACGTGCACCTGTTCGAGCGCCTCGTCTTCATGAACCGCGCCAACCGCTAAGCGCCGCGCCATGGCACGCTTTATCGAACCCGTCACCCTGCGCGGCCAGCACGCCCTGCTGGAGCCGCTCGGCCTCGAGCATGAGGCCGAGGTGCAGGCCGCCGTCGCCGATGGCGAACTGTGGAAGCTCTGGTACACCTCGGTGCCGGCGCCGGACCAGGTGCGCGCGTGGACCGACACCGCGCTGCAGATGCGCGAGCAACAAGGCGCGATGCCGTTCGTGATCCGCGAGATCCGCGACGGCGTGCCGGGCGCGGTGGTGGGCGCGACGCGCTACTTCAATGTCGACGGCGCCAACGGGCGCCTCGAGATCGGCCACACGTGGCATGCGCAGCGCGTGCAGCGCAGCGCCGTGAACACCGAATGCAAGCTGATGCTGCTCACGCACGCGTTCGAGCAACTGGCGTGCATCGCGGTGGAATTCCGCACGCACTGGATGAACCACCAGAGCCGCACCGCCATTGCCCGTCTTGGCGCCAAGCAGGACGGCGTGCTGCGCAACCACCAGCGCATGCCCGACGGATCCCTCCGGGACACCGTGGTGTTCTCCATCATCGCCAGCGAATGGCCGACGGTGAAGCGCCACCTGCAATACCGCCTGGACCTGCCGGGGCGCGCCTCGTGAACCAGCACGCAAACCGCCGCACCCGCTCCGGGACACTCTAAGCGAGCCCACCATGCTGATCGATTTCTTCTTTTCGCTGCGCCACGCCAAGCTGCCGGTCTCGGTCAAGGAATACCTGACCATGCTGGAGGCCCTCAAGGCCGAGGTGATCACGCCGTCGATCGACGAGTTCTACTACTTGTCGCGCATGACACTGGTCAAGGACGAGAAGCACTTCGACAAGTTCGACCAGACCTTTGCCGCCTACTTCAAGGGCATCGAGAGCCTGGTCGACTGGAAATCCGACATCCCCCTGGATTGGTTGCAAAAGACGCTGGAGCGCGAGCTCTCGGCCGAGGAAAAAGCCAAGATCGAGGCCATGGGCGGGCTCGACAAGCTGATGGAGCGCCTCAAGCAACTGCTTGACGAGCAGAAGGAAAAGCACGAGGGCGGCAACAAGTGGATCGGCACCGGCGGCACCTCGCCGTTCGGCCACGGCGGCTATAACCCGGAAGGCATCCGCATCGGCGGCCCGTCCAAGGGCAACCGCACCGCGGTCAAGGTATGGGAGACCCGCGCCTACAAGGACTACGACGACCAGGTCGAGCTCGGCACGCGCAACATCAAGGTCGCGCTGCGCCGCCTGCGCCGTTTCGCGCGCGAAGGCGCGGAGACCGAGCTGGACCTGGACGACACTATCCACTCCACCGCCGCCAACGCGGGCCTGCTCGACATCAAGCTGCGCCCGGAGCGCCACAACAAGGTCAAGGTGCTGATGCTGATGGACGTCGGCGGCTCGATGGACGACCACATCAAGCGCGTGGAGGAGTTGTTCTCGGCCACCAAGACCGAGTTCAAGCACCTGGAGTATTACTACTTCCACAACTGCGTGTACGACTATGTGTGGAAGAACAACCGCCGCCGCCATGCGGAGAAGATCGCCACGTGGGACCTGATCCACAAGTACACGCCGGACTACAAGGTGATCTTTGTCGGGGATGCCACCATGAGCCCGTACGAGATCCTGCAGCCTGGCGGCTCGGTGGAGTACAACAACCCGGAAGCCGGCGCGGTCTGGCTCAACCGGCTGATCGAGCAGTTTCCGCGCTTTGTCTGGCTTAATCCCGAGCCGGAAGGGCTTTGGCAGTACCGGCAGTCGGTGACGGTGATCAATCAGATCATGAAGTCGCGGATGTATCCGGTGACTTTGGGGGGGCTGGAGCAGGCTATGAGGGTGTTGTCGAAGTAGATGGTTTTTGGTTTGATGAGGTTTTATTGCTTCTGGCCCCGCTGACGCGGGGGGCTGTCTCCTGTGGGCGGGGTTTTCATGCTTCTAGCTGCTGATGCAGCAATAGCGTGAGTGGGCAGTGTTTTAGCGCTTCTAGCTGCTGATGCAGAATAGCGTGAGTGGGCAGTGTTTTAGCGCTTCTAGCTGCTGGCGCGGCTGTACGGTGTTTGCCGTTTTAGAACGTGTGAGATGTCACTTTTCTTTACTCGTAAAGAAAAGTAACCAAAAGAAAGCGATCCTTGCA
>NZ_JBIUHC010000059.1:0-58266 GCF_044627735.1 Cupriavidus sp. CuC1
CTTGCCATCCTTCAAGCTCTTCTTGTTGTTGCAGAGGCTTGAAAGTTAACACAAATTCGAATTTGTTAACAGTATTGGGGCTAGGCACCTTGCACCTGACCTGGACGCAACTGGTGAATAGCTGGTTTGACCGCAATCGCGGCCTGGCGCTGGCCATCACGCTGTGCGGCTCCGGCATTGCCGCGGCCGTCCTGCCGGCCCTGGTGACCTGGAGCGTCACGCGCTGGGACTGGCGCGCCGGCTTTCTTGCCATGGCAGCGATCCTGCTGCTGCTGACGCTGCCCCTGGTGCTGATGTGGATGCAGGCGCCGGCGGGAGCCAGCTTCGCCCGCAAGGGACCGGCGGCTACCGGCACAAGCACCGAGCCCGGCGTGACTTTTCGCCAGGGGCTGCGTTCGGGCAAGTTCTGGCGCTGCAATATCGCGCTCGTGCTCGCAGTTTCCGGCGTGGTGGCCATGGTCACCAACACGATCCCGGTGATGCGCGACAAGGGCCTCACCGCGGGCGAGGCCAGCCAGATCTTTGGCGGCTTCGGCGTCTCGCTGATTGTCGGGCGCATCGTGGTGGGCTACCTCGCGGACCGGGTATGGGCGCCGGGCATCGCGGCGCTGGCATTGCTCCTGCCAGGCGCGGGCTGCCTGATCCTGGCCTACGGCAGCCACGATCACGCGATCTTGCTGCTGGCCGTGGCCATGATCGGCGTGGGCGCGGGGGCGGAGTACGACGTTGCGTCCTTCCTGATTGCCAAGTACTTCGGCATGCGGGAGTACAGCCGGCTGTTCGGCGCGCACACCGGCCTCATCACCATTGGCGCGTCGCTGACACCGTTGCTGGTGGGCGCCCTCTACAAGCTCAGCGGCTCCTATAACGGGCTGCTGGCCTATGCCGTGTGCTGCTTCACCGTTGGTCCGTTGCTGTTGCTGACGCTGGGACGCTATCCGGCGTTTGCGCCAGCGGCGGACGCCGGCATTTGACGGCGCGTCAAACTAAGCCTGCGGACTTCGGCGCGACATCTCGCTACGATGCAAATCAGCTTGACACAATCAACTCAGGATGCCCGCCAGGGCTCATGAAGGAGACACAGTATGAATGCACCACTTGAGGCTCCCGTGCTTGATCTCGAGGCCGCTTACCACGCCGTTTCGGACACTTTCCGCGGCCCCGACCTGGATCTTCAGGCCCTGTGCCGCGAGATGCGTCACAACAACCCGGTGATGGAGGGCGACTTTGTCGCGACGCATCTGGGCGTCCCGACCAACGCCGGCGCCAACGCCGCCAAATGCGCGCTGACCTTGTTCAGGTACCGCGACGTGATGGCGGTGATGCGGGACGCGGCCACCTTCACCAATGGCTTTATCGCCGAAGGCTTCGGGGCATTCTTCGATGGCCTCATCATTCTGGCGATGGACGGGGACGCGCACCGCCGCGCCCGCGGCCTGCTGCAGCCGGTGTTCATGCCCGAGACCGTGAACCGCTGGCGTCCCGAGATTGATCGCCTGATCCGCAAGGACTTCCTTGAACCCCTGGTGCCGCAGAAGAAAGCGGACCTGATGGATTTCGGCCTGTACTTCCCGATACGCGCGATGTACGCCCTGATGGGCTTTCCGACCGACGACCCCGCCAGGTTCAACCAGTACGCCACCTGGGCGCTGTCCATGGTGGCGGGTAACCAGGTCGATCCCGAGAAGATCAAGATCTTTGGCCCGATCTCGGCGGCTGCGGTAAAGAGCCTCTACGATGCGGTAAAGGAGGTCGTCGTACGGCGCCGCGCCGAAGGCGCCGACGGGGACGACCTCATCAGCCGCCTCATGCGTGCCGAGTACGAGGGCCACAAGCTCGACGACCACGAGGTCACCACCTTCGTTCGTTCCCTGCTGCCGGCCGCGGGCGAAACCACCACCCGCACCTTCAGCTCGGTCATGACGCTGCTGCTTGAACGCCCGGAACTGGTAGAACGCGTGCGCAAGGACCGCAGCCTGATCTCCAAGGTCATCGACGAAGCAGTGCGCTTCGAGCCCGTTGCCACCTTCAAAGTGCGCCAGGCCGCGCGCGACGTGGAGATTGCCGGCGTCAAGGTGGCCAAGGGCGCGCTGGTCCAGTGCATGGTGGTTTCCGCCAACCGCGACGAAGAAGCCTTCGACCAACCCGATACCTTCGATATCGACCGCAAGCCCAAGCCATCCTTCGGCTTTGGCTTCGGCACCCACATGTGCATTGGCCAGTTCGTCGCCAAGGTCGAGATGCAATGCGCGATCAACGCCATCCTCGACCTGTTCCCGAACATTCGCCTGGATCCGTCCAAGGCCGCACCGCGCATTACCGGTGCGCAGTTGCGCGGCGCCAAGTCGGTGCCGGTGATCTGGGACTGAACAGCGCATGCGCCCATCCCGCCTGCCCCGGAAAAACCCACGGATACCCCACTCGCCATGAAGCATCCTACAACACTCCCCGAACGCGGGGACTTCGCTTACCAGACCCTGGTCGGCCCGCACAAGGTCAGCGGCCACGCCCTGCACGACCTGCGCGGGTTCTTCGGCCTCAAGCCCACCAAGGGCATGCCTTTCGGTTGCGTGCGCGACGAAGATGGCGAGATCTACGCCTTCGTACGCGCTGTCAACGAACCCGGCAGCACGCCCAACCCCACCAAGTTCATCTACCTGTCCACCCGTGTGGACGGCGAGCACCTGCGCATCGACAAGTCACGCATCGAGCCGCGCGCCATGACGCTGTTTCCCAAGCGCTGGCTCGAAGGCGACACGGCGTGCTGGTCCAGCCTGGAAGGCGAAACCGGCGCCCCCTGGCTGCTCACGGTATCCGGGGAACGCCTGAGCTGGAAGGAAGACGGCCTGTTCGAACTCGGCGGCCCGCTGCTGGGCCAGGGCATGCAGTGGTATCTGCCCGGCCCGGAATGGGGAACATTCTATGTCTCCCAGATCTACGACATCGCCGGCACCTGCGAGGGCCGGCGCGTGAAGGGCCTGATGGCCTTCGACCAGGCCTACATGGCCGAAGGCGGTGCCATCCATTTCAAGAAGGACCTGGTCGTCAACAACAAGATGCATGTGATCTGGTGGTCGTTCGCCACCGTCTACAAGGACGGCAGCTGGGACGTGGGCTCCTTCATGGTGGGACACGACAACCTGGGCTACGCCATCTTCCAGAACGACAAGGGCGAGATCCGCACCACAACCGACATCGAAGGTAGCGTCAGGCACAAGGAAGGCAGCTACTTCGTGGAGAGCGCGCGCATCGTGCTCGACGGCAAGGAGGAATGGGAATACCTGCCCTGCCCCAAAGGGGAAATGATCGACTTTGTAGGCGGCTTCCCGGTCACGGCGCAGCAGGAAGGCCGCTGGCGGCGCGTGGGCGACACCCGCGAGCCGGACCGCTGGCTGGGCTGGGGCGAATCCGACCGGCGCAACGGCACCGCGCGCAATGTGCGCGGCGCCGACCTCTGACAATGAGACCATCAGCATGACCGAAACCGAACGCATCGAAACCTTCCTGCGAGACCAGACCGCGCACTGGAACGCAGGCGACAAGCAGGCATTCCTTGAGGACTACAGGCGCGCGGCGCCGGCAGGCCTCAGCATCGAATACGTCGGCCGCCCGCCGCAGGACGGCTGGCCGGTACTGGAACAGATGTGGGAGCAGCAGCAGGCGAAGATCCTTGTGGAGCCGTTGATGAAGATCATCAATGGAAACGAGGCTGCCTGCCATATCCGCAACGTCATCAAGGGCACCGATCGCGCCATCGTGACGATTGAACTGTACCGGTTTGAAGAAGGCAGGCTGTTCGTGCGGTACTTCATCAAGCAATAAGAAACGCAGTCGCCTCCCCCAAGGGGAGGCGAAGCTGCCTTTGACTTAAACCGCTGACGCCTCATCCCAACCGTTCAATCACAGTCGCCGTGCCCATACCACCGGCACAACATATCGCCTGCAACCCATACCGCGCCCCGCGTCGCTCCATCTCATGCAGCATCGACGTCATGATTCGCGCGCCGCTGGCACCAAGCGGATGGCCAAGCGCGATGGCCCCGCCGTTGACGTTGAGGCGCTCATGCGAAACGCCCAGCTCCCGCATCCAGACCAGCGGCACCGGCGCAAAGGCCTCATTGACCTCGAACAGGTCGATGTCGTCCAGGCCCAGGCCAGCCTTGGCCAACACCTGGCGGGTAGCGGCAATCGGCCCGGTCAGCATCAGCGTGGGATCGGAGCCGACCGTCACCACCGCGCGGACCCGCGCGCGCGGCATCACCCCCAGCGCATCCGCCTTGCGGGCCGACATCAGCAGCAGCGCGGCCGCGCCATCGGAAATCTGCGAGGCATTGCCCGCCGTGACCCGGCCATCGGTGCGAAAACTGGTCTTCAGCGTGGCCAGCCGCTCCGCGCTGGTGCCGGCGCGGATGGTCTCGTCCGCCAGCAAAGCCGGCGCAGCGCCTTCGACTGATTTTTCCCGCAAGGCTTCCACGGGCACCGGCACGGTCTCCTGCTTGAACCAGCCAGCAGCCGCTGCTGCCGCCGCGCGGCGATGGCTCTCCACCGCATACGCGTCGAGCTGCTCGCGGCTAAGGTGCCACTGATCGCACAGCCGCTCGGCGGCTTCGCCCTGGCCGGTGAGCTCAAAGCGCTGCGCGGCCATCCAGCCGAAGGCCTCGCCGTGGAGGTCGCGGTTGCTGCCCATCGGCACGCGGCTCATGTTCTCCGCTCCACCAGCCACCACCACGTCGGCCGCGCCGCAGGCGATCAGGCCGGCGCCGACATGCACCGCCGCTTCGCCCGAGCCGCATTTCCGGTCGATCGTCAGGCCCGGGATCGTGACCGGCCAGCCAGCGCCCAGCAGCGACGTCCGGGCAATATTGGCGGACTGCTCGCCGATCTGCGTGACACAGCCAAAAATCACGTCGTCGACGACATCCGGGCGCAGCCCGGCCCGGCTTACCAGCTCGCCAATCACCAGGGCGCCGAGATGATCGGCGCGCACGCCGGCCAGGCTGCCACGGAACTTGCCGACCGGCGTGCGCACCGCGCCGACGATCACCACATCCGTGCTCATAGCGCGCTCCCCTTCAGGCCGGAGCCGGGCACGCGCTGGCCGTCCTCGTAACGATAAACGCCGTGGCCGGTCTTGCGGCCGAGTCGGCCGGCGGCCACCATCTTGATGATCAGCGGGCACGGCCGGAACTTGTCGCCCAGGGTCTGGTGCAGGTACTTCAGCACCGACAAGCGGGTATCCCAACCGGTCAGGTCGCCGAGTTCCAGCGGGCCCATCGGGTGATTGAAGCCAAGGCGCAAGGCGGTGTCGACGTCTTCGGCACTGGCAGTGCCCTCCTGCAGCATCCACATCGCCTCGTTGCCGAGCAGCGCCGACATACGGCTGGTGGTCAGGCCGGGCGACTCATTGACCACGATCGATGTCTTGCCGATCAGGCCGGCGTAGTCGCGCGTCAGCGCCACCGTCTCGTCGCTGGTGGCCAGGCCGCGCACCAGCTCGACCAGTTTCATCTTGTGTACCGGGTTGAAGAAATGCATCCCGACCACCCGCTCCGGGCTGGACACCGCGACGGCGATCTCCGTTACGCTCAGGGCGGACGTGTTGGTGGCATAGATCGCGTCGTCGGCCATCACCGCAGCCGCCTGCGTGACCACGGCCTTCTTTACCGCCAGGTTTTCCGAGACGGTTTCGACCAGCAGTTGTGCGCCTGTGGCAGCGGCGGTCAGATCGGTCTCCACGGTCAGACGGACCTTGGCAGCCTGCGCCACCCCGGCGTCGAGCTTGCCCAGCCTGACCCCGTCGTCGAGTATCTTGCCGATCGTCTGTCGCGCGCGTTCCAACGCCTGGGCGTCGGTATCGACCAGCGCCGTGGCAAAGCCCGAACTGGCAAACGCATGCGCAATACCGGTGCCCATCAGGCCGGCACCGACCACGACCACCTTGTTGTTCGTCAGGCTCATTCGGCAGTCTCCATTTTCCAAGAAATCATGATGCGCATGCCCCTCATGAGGCAATCTCCGAAACGACGTTGCGCAGCGTGCCAACGCCTTCCACGCTCGCTTCGACCACATCGCCCGGATTCAGGAAGCGTCCGCTACCCTGGCCCGTGCCTTCCGGCGAGCCCGTGTAGAGCACATCGCCGCATGCGAAACGCGAGCGCTCGTCGATGAATTGCACCAGTTCGGCCACGTCCCAGGTCATCTCGCCCGATGAAGCATCCTGGCGGGTATCGCCATTCACCTTCAGGGTCATGCGCAGCTTCGGGCTGCCGGCGGGAAACTCGTCGCGGGTGACGATCCACGGCCCAAGCCCCGTGGTGTCGTCCTGGCTCTTGGCGGAGAACAGGTCCATGCCCACGCCTGGCGGGCCGCTGCGCTGCAGGTCGCGGGCGCTGACGTCGTTGCCGACTGTGTAGCCCAGCACGCTGGACAAAGGATCGCTGCGGTCGACTCGTTGCGCGCCGATCACCGCCACCAGCTCGACTTCATGGTCCAGCTCCCGCGTGAGCGGCGGGTAGCGGATTGGGTCGTTGGCGCCGATCAGCGCACCGTAGGCCTTGAGGAAGGCCACCGGCTGCGTGTGTCCGCCCATGCCGAAATCGGCACGGAGGTGCTTGGCGTAGTTGGCGCCCGCCACCACCACGCGGTTGGTTCTCTCCACCGGAGGCAGCAGCCGTACGCTGGCCAGCGGCCGTGCCACGCCGGCCGGCGTCAAGGCGCCCTCGCCTTCGCCACGCGTCAGTGCGGGCGCCCAGTCGGCAAACGCGCCGGCAATCGGCGTGATTTCGCCGCGCGCGGTGTCCACCACGGCCCAGAACGGCGCGCCACCATCGGTACAGCGCGCGATCTTCATGCTGCCGCCGCCTGGCGCACCGGTGCGCCAATCTTCGCTGCATCGAGATGCAGCAGCTTGCAGGCGTTCTGCCAGCGGATCTTTTGCAGGTCGTCGTCGGACAGCCGCAGGCCATCGGTCAGGTCGTGGCGCACCGCGTCGCTGCCGCCAAAGTTGCTGCCGTAGACGATGCGGTCCGCACCGATGATGTCGACCAGCGCCTGGCGCATCGGGATCTCATGCAGCTCGACGTCGAAATAGAAGTTCTTCAGGTACTCGAGCACCGGCTTCTTGTTGTGCACGAAATCCAGGTTGGTGTTGCACTGCGCCAGCCGGCCGAGCTGGTATGGCACGTAGCCACCGCCGTGCGTGATGTACACCTTCAGGTCGGGGAAGCGATCGAACACGCCGCCACAGACCAGGTTCCAGAAGCAGCGCGTTTCGTCGTACTGCATGCCGACGATGGCGGTGGTCTCGTAGCGGTCGGTGTTGGCCTTGTCGCCCCAGGTAACCGACTGGTTATAGCCATGGACGAACATCGGCAGGTCCAGGTCGCACAGGGCGCGCCAGACCGGGTCCATCTCCGGCGAATCGAATTCCAGCCCGCCAAAGTTGGCGCCGCCGGCGACCAAGCCCTTGGCGCCAAGTTCGCCGCAAGCGCGGCGCAGTTCCTTGGCGGCCTCTTCCGGCGCGTTCAGCGGGGCATGGGCCCAGTACATCAGCCGGTCGGGTGCGGCCGAGCAGTACTCCGCCAGGGTGTCGTTGACCTTGCGGGCGTACGGCACGGAGAACTCGGCTTCCGCCCAGTACATATAGCAATGCGACGGCACGGAGACCACCTGCGCGTTCTGGCCGGCGGCGTCCATGCCGGCCAGGCGCACCTTGGGATCGGCCCAGCGTGCGAAGTACTCATCGAGCTTCAGGCCCTTGCCCGAGCGGACCGCGGCCTTGCGCTCGGGGGACCCCAGGGTCAGGATCCAGTCGCCAACCCGCAGCTTGACGTCGCCATCGGCATGCTGCTCGAAGAAGGGACCCCAGTGCGGGTGTTGGTTGTAGTACCCGGGATGCGGCGCATGGGCGTGAAGGTCGATCAGCATGAAGGTCTCCTTTTGTCATACGCGGCGCTGGAACGCGCAGCGGTGGGGAAAGCGGTCTGTCACTCGCTTCACGCCCGGACCAAAGGACACCACTGGACACTGGTCGCGCAAACGCGGGCTCAGACCGACAACATCATGCCAATGTTAGTCATTTTATGCAAATGTGTTCAATTTAAATTTCAAAGGCGGGAAGGCCATGAGCTGCATGCAGCCCATGGCCCTGCCCTTTAGCGCCGTGCCCGAGTCACGCCGCCGAAGCGCAACGCTTCCACCATCCGGCCGATCCGGCGCGACATGGCGCCGTGATCCGACTCGCCCCACACCAGGTTCTCGCTCATCACCATGCGGATCAGCAGATCGCAGATCAGCTCGCGGTCCAGCGCGATGCCCAGCCGCTCGTCCCACGCATCGAACACCGGCGCAAGGAAGTCCTGGAAGCGCACCACGGAGTCGTGAAAGATCCGCTTGAAGAAGCTCATGGCGAATTCCGGCGCCACCAGCAGCAGCCGGCGCGAGCTGCCGATGGCCATGTAGTCTTCCAGGTACTTCACCAGGGTCGCGAAGCGTTCGTCCGGGTCGGTGATGGGTTCAAGCAACTCGGCCAGCGACTTGTGGAAGGTCTCCCGCTTGTAGCGCGAGAACGCATCCAGCAGTTCTTCCTGCGAGGCAAAGTAGCGATAGAACGTGCCGCGCGAGATGCTGGCGGTATTGCAGACCTCAAGGATCGAGATGCGCTCGGCGCCCGACTCCAGGATCACCTTCTCGGTGGCTTCGAAGATGTTGTCGATGGTCTGCTGGGAGCGCTTGTTGCTGCGGCGCCGGCGCGGCGTTGCAGCCGCGGGCGCTGCGGACGCGGGTGCAGCCCCCGCTTTCTTCGCCGGTGCTCCTTTCTTCTTCTCCGCCGGCGCAGCGGCCACTGCCTTCAGGGCCGCTTTTGCTTTCGCGGGCTTCTCGGCCGCGGCTCGCCGCTTTGGCGCCGCTTCGATTTCGGTCTCGACAGGCTTGGTCTTTTTGCTCACGCTGTTCATCTGTTTCGCCATGAAGGAGTCGTCTGGATTAAGGTTTGCGGGTTTTCCCGCAGATCGATAAATGGATACAAGGCATAGAATTCAATTCTTGCATTAGAATTTACTGGGAAAGCACCCGGTTCTTATTTCGGAGATGATGATATGGCAGGGATGGGAAATACAGATACCTGGTCGCTTGGCGAACAGGACACCGTGATTGCCGCGCTCGACCGTGCCGTGGCCGCGCATCCAGACCGTGTATTGCTCGATTTCTCGGGTGAACTGTACACCTATGGCCAAGTCGATCAACTTTCGACCCGGCTGGCGAACTCCCTGGCCGCCCTGGGCATCCAGCCCGGCCAGACCGTGGTCACCATGCTGGACAACAATATCGACGCCGTCATCTCCTGGCTCGCGATCAACAAGCTGTGCGCGGTCAGCGTGCCGATCAACACGGCGCTGCGCGGCGAGTTCCTGCGCCACCAGATCGCCGACGCCAGCGCCCCATTGGTAATCTGCGAAGCGGACTACGTGGAGCGCATCGGCGCGCTCGCCGCGCAACTGCCCGACGTCAAGCTGGTGCTGCAACGCGGCAGCGCCGGCGCATCGTCTTGCGGCGGCCTGCAACTGGCGCCGCTGGACCTGCACCGCGGCACCGACGACACGCCGCTTGCGCGCAAGCCCAATCCCTGGGACCTGGCCTGCCTGATGTACACCTCCGGCACCACGGGGCCGTCCAAGGGCTGCATGATCAGCTACAACTTCCAGTGCAACCTGGCGCGGCTGCAACTGCGTTCCGGCCCGGCCACGGCTGATGACATCACGATCACGCCGCTGCCGCTCTATCACCAGAACGCGCTGGTGGTGGGCATCATCTCGAACATCCTGGTCGGCGCGCGCGTCGCCTTCGTCCCGCGCTTTTCGGTGTCCAACTTCTGGCCCGAGGTGGAGCGCAGCGGCGCGACCATCGCGTCGATCCTGGGCGGCATGGGCGGCCTGCTGGCCAACGCACCGGACAGCGACGCGGCCAAGCGCTGCTTTGGCCAGATCCACACCGTGCGCGGCAACCCGTTCACCGAGGAAAGCAAGACCATCTGGCGCGAGCGGTTCGGCGCCAAGCTGGTGGGCGGCAATGGCTACGGGCTGACCGAGGCCTGCGTGATCACCTCGCTGGCGGCGGGCGAATATGCCGCTCCCGGATCGTCCGGCAAGCGCGTGCCAGACTTCGACGTGCGCATCGTCGACGACCTGGACCGCGAGCTGCCGGCCAACACGCCGGGCGAGATCGTCTGCCGTCCGCTGCGCCCGGACATCATGTTCATGGGCTACTGGCGCCGTCCGGAAGAGACCCTGAAGCTGATGCGAAACATGTGGTTCCATACCGGCGATATTGGCAAGTTCGATGACGATGGCTACTTCTATTTCGTGGACCGGAAAAAGGACTACCTGCGCCGGCGCGGCGAGAACATCTCCAGCTTCGAGATGGAAACCGCCTTCTCCGCCCATCCCGACATCGCGGAGGTTGCGGTCCACGCCGTGCCCTCCGACAAGGGCGAGGACGATGTGAAGATCACCGCCATCCTCAACCCGGGCTCCGCCCTGACCGCCGAAGCCCTGTTCCACTGGGCCACGGACGCCGTTCCCTACTACGCGTTGCCACGCTACATCGAGTTCCGCGACACCCTGCCCAAGAATCCGCAAGGCCGCATCCTCAAGTACCAGCTGCGCGACGAGGGCAAGACGGCGAATACGTGGGACCTGGAAGCCACGGACATCAAGGTCGCCAAGCGCTAAGACCACAGGAAGGGCCCCTTGGGGCCCTTCCTGCCCTTCTTCCATTGCGGCTCAGTATTCCCGCGCAGGCACGTGCGCCGGCCGCGAGTTGTATCCCGGCAGGTGCAGCCCGCCATCCACGTGCAAGGTCTCGCCGGTGATAAAGCGCGACATCTCGGACGCCAGGAACACCACCGCGGGCCCGATATCCTGCTCGGGCTCACCACAACGGCCCAGCGGACGTGCCGCCGCCGAGCGCTCGGCAAACCCCGGGTTCTCCGCGGCCAGCTTGAAGAAGGTCGCGCCCATCGCGGTCGGCGCAATCGCATTGACCGTGACGTTGAAGCGTCCCCACTCGGCGGCGGCACTGCGCGTCAGCCCGACGATCCCCGATTTGGCGGTATTGTAGTCGGCATGCAGCCACGCGCCGGTCTCGGTATCGATCGAGTAGAAGTTCACGATCCGCCCCCAGCGGCGATCCCGCATATGCGGCATGGCCGCGCGCATTGCCCACCACGTTGCCCACAGCGCCGAGATCAGCGTCAGTTCCAGCATCTCGTCGGTCTTGTCTTCCAGCAGCACATTGGGCGTGGGAATAAAGGCGTTGTTCACCAGGATGCCCAGGCTGCCGAAGTGCTCGACTGTTTCCGCTACCGCCGCTTCGATCGACGCCTTGTTCGTCACGTCGGTCCGGACAAAGCGGGCCCGGGCGCCCAACTCCTTCAACTCTTGCTCCACCTGCCTGCCGCTCGCCTCGTCGATCTCCGCAATCACCACCGCGGCGCCCTCGCGGGCAAAGGCGCGCGCCACGCCCTTGCCGATGCCGCCGCCCGCCCCCGTGATGATTGCAACCCTGTCCTTGAGCAATGCCATGTCGATGTCTCCGTATTTTTTGAACACAATCTCATATATCGTACACTTTAAGCGGTAAAGTGTCAGCATCCGGGTGCCGGAGGATGGCTATGGTGCCCTTGTCTTGCAGCATTTCCGGGGGCTTTTTCCATGTTTAGACGCCGCATCATCATTTGCAGCCAGCGCGCGGGAACGCAAACCCGCGTACGCGCCGCGCTGGAGGACGATTTCCATCATTTCCGGGTCGAGATAGCCAGTGCCGAAGGCCGCGTGACACGCCTCGACGGCGCGGCACCCCGCCAGCCTTATACGCTGTGCGCCAATGCCGTTGCGCGGCTGGACGCGCTGCTAGGCATGCCGCTCTCGCCCACCGCGCACGAGGTCACCCGCGTGACCGATCCCACGGAGCAATGCACGCATCTGTTCGAGCTGGCCGGGCTGGCGGTTGCGGCCGCCGCCCGTGGCACGGCGCTGCGCCAGTACGATATCGAGGTACCGGTGCGGCAGCGGGGCCGCACGCGGCCCCGGCTATGGCGCGATGGCGCCGAGCTGGTCGCGTGGGAGGTACTGGGCAGCGTGATCGAGGGGCCGTTGCCCTACGCCGGTGTCGACCTGTACCATGGCATGGCCCGCTGGGCCCTGACCGCACTGTCTGTAGAAGACGCCGAGGCGGCGCTGGTATTGCGCCGCGCTACCGTGATTTCGCTGGGGCGCGGCATGCCGCTCGATGCGCAGGTCCATGCCAAGCCGAGCGGCAATTGCTACTCGCAGCAGCCCCGGCGCGCCACTGAAGCCTTGCGCGTGGTCGGATCGACGCTGGACTTCGCTGGCACGCCGGAGCGCTTGTGTGCGGATGATCTCGGGTGGCTGAGCTTCAAGGAGCATGCCGATGGCTGCTAGGCACGGCGCCGCGGCCTGAAAGGTAAAACGCCCCCGGAATGAACGGGGGCGTTGGCACGTAGCAGATGCCGTCTACAAGAAAATCGCCAGGTTCGGCGTCCCCAACACCGCCTGGTCCAGCAAGATCTCCCGCCGCGCCAGCTTGAACGTATCGCCACTGCGCCGCAGCACATCCCGCCGCTCGCCGCTGATCAAATCGAACTCGTCGAAGTTGAAGCGGCTACGGGTAATCAGCAGATTGCTGCACACGGCGAACTCGCCGGGGTTGTCGCCGGTGCGCACCGTCACATTGGTTACCAGGCGGCGAGTGCGCGAGGGCGGATCTTCCGCCCAGGCGCTCTTGGTGGCGGTCAGCCGCATGATGCGACCCATGATCGAGCGGTAGTCGTCGTGGTAGTGCTGCATGGTGCGAATCACCGTCGCGGCCTGCTGTGCCAGCGGCCGTGTCTGGCGCAAGGGCGCGGCATAGACGAGGTCCTCGGCCAGCGTGGCGACCCAGTCCTCCAGCCGGATCTCGTCCAGCATGGCGGCTTCCTCATAGAGGAACTCCAGCACCGCGTTATAGACCGGGGATCCGATCGACACCCGCGCCGACAGCGTCGCCGGCGCAACTTCGTCTTTTACTTCACTCATGGTGTTGTCTCCTAAATTGGCATCCGATGACGGCAACTGGCGGAAGCCTGGCGGCCTATTGCTCCGCCATCATCAGCTCGCGCCAATGCAGCCACCAGTGCCATTGCGTATCGTCCTTGGTGAAGCCCTCGTTGACGATGCCGGGGCCGGGCCAGCCCTCGGGCTTGCCGGTCTCGTAGATCGCCTGGTACTTCATCGTCATGTGCTTGCCCATCGCGCCCTTGGCGGCCAGCGTCATATGCGGCCAGGTGTCGGAGTCGTCCTGCTCCACCATGCCCGAGGTGCCGAACATCTGGATGGTCTGCTTGAGCATGCGCTCGCGCAATTCGGGCGGCGCGTCTTTCTCGGCGAAGATCCAGTTGACGAACTCGAGCTTGTCCGGGCCCCGGGGCACATAGGCGTGCATCGTGATGGAGCCGACCACCGTGCCGTCCGGCTGCGGGATATACAGGAAACCGAACAGCACGTTGGGGAACATGCCGCCAACCTGTGGCGGCATGCTGGTCTGCACCGCAAGCTGCTCCTCGCTCAGGTTGTTCCTCAGCTGGCTGACCATGTCCAGCGTCATGCCGGCCGGCGGCAGCGCATTGAGCTTTTCATCGACGCTCAGCATGTCGGGGTCCAGCCCGGTCAGGCGGCGGATCTTGCGGCCCAGGTCGATGCAGCGCAGCGCATGGCCGTGCGGCGAGCTGATCTCCACGCCGTACATCTCCGGGCTGAGATCGCCACCGCCTCCCTCGCCTTCGCCCTTCTTCGAATAGGCGCCGACCTCGCCCAGCCAGCGGTGCAGGGTCAGCGTGTGATAGCCGTCGCCCGACGACTGCTCGCCGGCGGCCTTCCAGTTGGCGCGCACCACGAAACGCTGGGGCGGCCCGAGGACTTCGATGCCCCGGTCGCTGCGCTTGAACAGCATGTCGTAATACCACTTAGCATCGCCCAGGAACTCGTCAAAGGACGGCCCGTCGATATTCCAGGTGGCGAAGATCAGCCCGCCATAGAGCGCCACGCGAGCCCGCTTCAGGCTGAGCTCCTCCTTGCTCCGGATCTTCCCGTGCATGCACTCCTTCTCCACCGGCGCGCCCAGGAAGGCGCCGTTGGGGCGAAACGCCCAGCCGTGGTAGATGCAGGTGTGGATCTGGGTATTGCCCGCGTCCAGCGTCGAGACACGCATGCCGCGGTGCGAGCAGACGTTCAGCAGCACGTTGACCTCGCCGGACTTGTCGCGCGTGACCAGCACCGAGTCCGAGCCCATGTCCCGGACCACGAAATCGCCGGAATTGGGAATCTCCGAGTCGTGGCCGAGCAGCAACCAGGTCTTGCCGAAGATGCGCTCCATCTCCATCTCATAGAGCTCGGGGTCCGAAAGCGTGCGCATCTGCACTTCTCGGGTCTCGACGTTGACCAGGTCCGCGACCTTGGTCCCGTCAGCCAGTGTGGGACTGGTCTGAGTCAGCATGCTTGTCTCCTTAACTTTCCCTAGGACGGGCTTGAATAGTAAATATAAACACTTTTCAAAACTGTGTACATAAATTACAGGATTCTTGCCGTAGCGCGCAAGCCCCTGGCGGACCGAGGCCGCCCCAATTCAATGGGCCCGGGCGCCTGCAAAGCCGCGCGCAGCGCCGCGCTCCGGCGGCCCGCCTCCTTTTCTTCCGGATAAACCCTAGGCTTGCCTCACGCTTGCGCGCCAACGGGCCCACACAACCAGGGGGCCAAGGCGACAGAAAGCCCCCTTTGTGTAAACAAAGGGGGCCACTACGCCTGTTCTTGAAAGTAGGGAGATTGCCCGGGGGGAAAGCCTGATCGGCCAGGACGCCGGGATCGATCAGGCCGGGCGGGGACTGGCCGGCGCAAGCACCGGCCAGCTTATGCGGCGCTCAGCGCTGGCGAGGTCCTGTCACTGCCACAGCGCGCACTTGGACTCGGCCTTGGTCATGTACGCCTGCGCCCCGGGAATGGTATTGACCAGCTTGTAATAGTCCCATGGCCCCTTGGACTCGGCCGGCGTCTTGACCTGCATCAGGTACATATCGTGCACCATGCGGCCGTCTGGCCGGATCGTGCCGCCCTTGGCAAAGAAATCATCGACCGGCGTGGCGCGCATCTGCGCCATGACCTTGTCCGCGTCGGTCGTGCCTGCGGCCTTGACCGCCTTCAGGTAGGTCAGCGCCGAGGACGCATCGGCCGCCTGGAACATGGACGGCATCTTCTTCATCTTGTCGTAATAGCGCTTGGCCCACGCGCGCGATGCGGGGCTCTGGTCCCAGTACCAGCCGTCGGTCAGGTACATCCCCTGCGTGACATTCAGGCCCAGGGCATGGATGTCGTTGATGAAGACCATCATCGCGGCCAGGGTCATGGTCTTGCCGATGCCGAACTCCCTGGCCGTCTTGATCGAGTTGATCAGGTCGCCGCCGCCGTTGGCCAGGCCCAGCACCTGCGCCTTGGAGGCCTGTGCCTGCATCAGGAAGGAGGAGAAGTCCGCGGCGGAGAGCGGATGCCTGACGGCACCGAGCACCTTGCCGCCATTGGCCTTGACCACGTCGGCCGTGTCTTTTTCCAGCGAAGTGCCGAAGGCATAGTCCACCGTCAGGAAATACCATGACTTGCCGCCTTGCCGGGTCACGGCGGCGCCGGTGCCGCGCGCCATGGCGGCAGTGTCATAGGCGTACTGCACGGTGTACGGATTGCACTCCTCGTTGGTCAGGCGCGTGGTGCCGGAGCCGGCGGAGATGAAGACTCTCTTCTTCTCTGCGGCCACCTTCGCCATGGCGAGGCTGGCCGCGGAATTGGAGCCGCCGATCAGCAGGTCCACCCCCTGCTGGTCGAACCATTCGCGCGCCTTGGCAGCCGCCACATCGGCCTTGTTCTGGTGATCCGCCGTCAGCAGCTCGATCTTGCGGCCCAACACGCTGCCCCCGGCATCGGCAATCGCCAGCTTGATCGCCTCGGCGCCGCCCTGCCCGTCGAAGTCCGCGTACACACCGGACATGTCGGTGATGAAGCCAATGCGCAGTACATCATCCGCGCCCCAGGCGGGCGTGCTCAGTCCCGCTGCGGCGACGAGCGATGCCGCGAGCCTTGCGATGCTTGATGCCATGATGTTGTCTCCTTGCTTATGGTTTGGGCCAGAGCAGCCCTTATGGCCGGCACGGCGCTTGAGCGCCGTGCCGGTATCTCTGTGTCGTGCGCCCGCCCATGCATGGCAACGACAACAGGCGCGGCGCGGCCGGCCCCATCCGAGCCGACCGCCACCGCGCCCTGTTCCGTGTCTGCGGAAAGCCCTGCATGGGGGCCGTGCCCGTCAGCCCGCCACCCAGCCCCTCGGCACCCGGGCGCGCTCGATCTTCGCCAGGTCGCAGATGGCATCGGCAATGCCCGAGAAGTCAACGCGGCCGTACTCGCTCGCCCGCGCCAGGCTGAACGACTCATAGACCGCGGCAGCCACCGGCATCGGCACCTTGGATGCATGCGCCGCGCCGAGCACCAGCGACATATCCTTGTGCGCCAGGTCGATGGTGAAACCGGGGGTGGTGTCGCCAGCCAGTACCTTGTTGGGGAAGTTCATGCGCAGCTGGCCGTTGTTGGCCGAGGTGCCGTAGAGCACCTGCAAGGTCTTGGTGATGTCCAGGCCAAAACGCTGCGACAGCGCCAGAGCTTCTGCATTGACCTGGCACAGCGTGACCGCGACGTAGTTGTTGACCAGCTTGGTGCGCCCGCCCGTGCCGACGCCGCCGCAGTGATACACGGTGGTGCCCATCGCATCGAGCAGCGGCTTGACCCGCCCGAAATCCGCATCGCTGGCGCCGACCATGAACAGCGACTCGCCCCGGTCCGCGTGCTCGGCCAGCCTGCCGACCGGCGCGTCGACCACCGACAGGCCCTTCTCCAGCGCCGCGGCCTGCAGGCGGTCCGTCGCCAGCGGATCGATGGTGCTCATGTCCAGCAGCAGGCTGCCGGCGGCCGCGTTCGCAAAGAGGCCATCCGCGCCCAGAGCCACCTGCTCGACTTCCACCGAGCTGGGCAGCATGGTGACCACGATGGCGCAGTCGCGCGCGACCTGGGCTACGCTCTCTCCCGCGGTGGCGCCGAGCGCCACCAGCTCGGCCACGGCCTCCCGGTTCAGGTCCATCACCACCAGATCGAAACCCTTCTTGCGCAGGTTTGCCGCCATGGGCTTGCCCATGCGGCCCAGCCCGATAAATCCGATCTTCTCCATTTCCTGTCCTTGTTGTTTTGCGAAACGCGGTGAATGCGCCAGCCCTGGCTCAGTCGCCGACTCAGTAGCCAACGTACGCAGTCTTGGTCTGGGTGTAGAAATCCACCGCGTAGCTGCCCTGCTCGCGCGGGCCGTAGCTGGAAGCCTTGGTGCCCCCGAACGGCACGTGGTAATCCAGCCCGGCTGTGGGCAGGTTGATCATCGCCAGCCCGCTCTTGACGTTCAGGCGGAAGTGATTGGCATGGCGGTGGGACGTGGTGCAGATGCCGGCCGACAGGCCGTACTCCGTGTCGTTGGCCAGGGCCAGCGCCTCGTCGTAGTCCTTGGCGCGAATGACGGCGGCAAACGGGCCAAAAACTTCCTCGCGGTTGATGCGCATGCTGTTGGCGGTGCCGGTCATCAGCGCGGGGCGCATGAAGAAGCCCGGCGTGTCGCCCTGCAGCAACTCGCCGCCCTCGACCAGCTCCGCGCCTTCCTCGCGCCCGATGCGGATGTAGTCCTGCACCATGTCGAGCTGGCCCTGGTTGATCACCGGCCCGATATCCACGCCCGCGGCCAGTGCGTGCCCGATCTTCAGGCCGGCCATGCGCTTGCGCAGCGCCTCGATGAAGCGATCATGGATGCCGTCGGTGACGATCAGCCGGCTGGAAGCCGTGCAGCGCTGGCCGGCGGAGAAATAGGAACCGTTGACAGCGCACTCGACCGCGACAGCCAGGTCGGCATCGTCGAGCACCACCAGCGGGTTCTTGCCGCCCATCTCAAGCTGGATGCGAACCATATTGGCGACCGCTGCCCGCGCCAGCGTGCGCCCGGTGCCCACGCTGCCCGTGAAGCTGATGGCGTCCACGCCGGCCACCAGCGCTTCGCCAGCGACGGCGCCGCGGCCATTGATCAGGTTGGCCACGCCGGCCGGCAAGCCGTTGCGGTGCAGCACCTGGAACAGCTCCCACGCTACGCCGGGCGTATCCTGCGACGGCTTGAGCACCGCCGTGTTGCCAAAAGCCAGCGCCGGCGCTAGCTTCCAGGCCGCAATGGCAATCGGGAAATTCCACGGCGTGATCAGCCCGATCACGCCGATGGGCTCACGGCTGACCTGCACGCCGATATTGGGCCGCACCGACGGCAGGTTCTCGCCGCCGTAGCGCACCGCCTCGCCGGCGAAGAACTGGAAGATCTGGCTGGCGCGCAGCACCTCGCCGATGCCTTCCGCGCGGGTCTTGCCCGCCTCGCGCGAAACCAGCTCGCCCAGTTCCTCCTTGCGCGCGGCCAGCTCCATTGAGGTCTTGAGCAGCAGGTCGCTGCGTACCTGCGTGGTGGTTGCCGCCCAGCCCGGCTGGGCCTGGCGTGCGGCCGCCACCGCCTGGCGCATCTGCGCGGCATCGGCCATGGCGTAGTGGCCAACGCTGTCGCGGGTGTCCGAGGGGTTGATGCTCTCGATCGCGCCTGACCCGGCGACCCATTCGCCACCGATGAGGTTGGGCTTGATTGTCATATGCTTTGTCTCCGATGAGCGCCCTGCCCCAAGGCACGATGCGCCTGGCTAAGGGGCTTTCGCTATGGTGCTTAAGTGAGTGGTCATCATAGAATTCCATGCAAATCGTTGTCGAATGACAAAAACTGATCGCAACATCACGCCCGGGCATGCATCCGGGCGGGCCGCAACAGCCCTAGCTTCCATCGCCCCCGGACCCCCATGGATATCCGCCAGATCCGCGCCTTTCTTGCCATCGCCGACACCGGCAGCGTGACCCGCGCCGCGGAATTGCTCCACGTCGTGCAGCCTGCGGTTTCGCGCCAGCTCAAGCTGCTGGAGGACGATGTCGGTGCACCCTTGTTCGAGCGGGACCGCCGCGGCATGCAGTTGACCGAGGCCGGCCACATCCTGATGGAGCGCGCCCGCCGTGCGCTGCGCGAGCTGGACGCGGCGCGCCTCGAGATCCGCCCCACGCCCGGCCTGATCTCCGGCATCGTGAACCTCGGGCTGCTGCCCAGCAGTTGCGAGTTGCTGACCGGCCCGCTGGTGGGTGCCCTGCAGGCGCAGTACCCGCATGTGCGGCTGTCGGTCTCGGTCGGCTATACCGATCACATGCTGCGCTGGCTGGAGAGCGGCGAGATCGATGCGGCACTGCTCTACGACCCCAACCCCTCGCCGGCGCTGGAGGTGGAGCCACTGGTCGAGGAGTCCCTGAGCCTCGTGGGGCTGGCCGCGCTCGGCCTGCGCGATGAGGAACCCGTGCCGGTGCAAGCGCTGGGGAGTGCACCGCTGGTGCTGCCAAGCTCGCCGCATCGCCTGCGCAACCTGGTGGAACACGCTTGCGCCGTGGCGGGCGTGCCGATCACCGTCGCGGCCGAGACCAATGCGCTGAGCGTACAAAAGGCGCTGGTTACGCAAGGCTATGGGCTCAGCGTGATCCCGCGCGTTGCAGTGCACCATGAGATCGAGCGCGGCATCCTGAGCGCGGCACGCATCGACGGCCCCGACTTCCTGCGCCGGATCGTGCTGGCGCTGCCCACCACGCGGCGTGTTCCTACCGCGGTGCGCTGCGCCACGACCGCCTTGCAGGTAGTGGTAAAGGACATTGCGCGCAGCGGCCATTGGCTGGGCGCGCGCTGGCTGGGCGACTGAGCTGCACTTGGGGCGGGCCTTGCCGTAAAGCTTGCCTCCTCCTTGCCCACCCCAATCCGTTTATAAACACATTGTGCAAATGTGTTTATTTTAGTGCTACACTCGGCCGGCGCTGCAGCCTTGCGCGCCAACAACGGTCCAGAGCCATTCATAGGTGCCGGAGGCAGCCGTGCAAGCGGCGCGGCCGGCTGCGCCCGGGCCGTCCACTTCCATGGAATGTCCCCGGCCGCAGGATCCGATGCCCTCCGCTCAACCCTCCGTGCTGCAGCCCCTGGGCCAGCCCGTCTTCCGCATGCTCTGGCTGGCCTGGCTGGCCGGCAATATGACGATGTGGATGAACGACGTCAGCGCTGCCTGGCTGATGGCCCAGCTCACCACCGGGCCGATGATGGTGGCGCTGGTGCAAGCCTCCGCAAGCCTGCCGCTGTTCCTGCTGGGACTGCCCAGCGGCGCCCTGGCCGACTTGCTCGACCGCAAGCGGCTCTATGCCTTCGCGCAGTTCTGGATTGCGCTGGTGTCCATCGCGCTGGCGGTGCTTGCCGCTGCCGGATGGATGACCGCGCACAGCTTGCTGCTGCTGTGCTTTGCCAACGGGATCGGCCTCGCCATGCGCTTTCCGGTGTTCTCCGCGATCGTGCCGACCCTGGTACCGCGCGCCCAGTTGCCCGCCGCCCTCACGCTCAACGCGCTGGCCATCAATGTGTCGCGCATTGCGGGCCCGCTACTGGCGGGCGTGGTCATGGCATCGCTCGGCATGGGCGCCGTGTTCGCGCTCAATGCCGCGCTGTCGCTGCTGTCGTGCGCGCTGATCCTCCAGTGCAAGACGCCGCCACATGACAGCACGCGCGCCTCCCAGGGCTTGCTGGCGACCATGCGCGGCGGCGTTGCCTATGTGAGGCAATCGCCCTCCATGCGCAATATCCTGGTGCGCACCTTCCTGTTCTTCCTGCACTCCATCGGCTTGATCGCTTTGCTGCCGCTGGTGGCGAAGGGGCTGCAGGCCAACGCCACCACCTACACGCTGCTGCTCGCATCGATGGGCGTGGGCGCCATTCTGTCGGCGCTGGCCTTGCCGCGCATTGCGGCCACCGCTTCCCCGGATCATGTGGTGGCAACGGGCGTGCTGCTCTATGCCGGCGCGACTCTCACCGCCGCGCTGGCGCCCTCGGTCTGGCTGGTCGCGCCGGCGATTGCGCTCTCTGGCGGGGTCTGGCTGTGCGTGGTCAACACCCTCACCATGGCCGCCCAGGTCGTGCTGCCGAACGCGATGCGCGCCCGCGGCATGGCGATCTACCAGATGGCCATCATGGGCGGCAGCGCGGCGGGCGCGGCGCTGTGGGGCCAGGTGGCCAGCCGCACCTCGGTAAGCACCGCGCTCTTGGCATCCGCCGCACTGAGCCTCGCCATGCTGTGGCTGAGCCGCCGCGTCTCCGTGCAGATCGGGCCGCATCCCGAACCCGAGGCGGCACCGGCAGCATCGGTCGAGCTGCATTAGCGAGCCCTGCTCTGCCGCCTTCACCCCTCTTCGCCAACCCTGACACCCGAGCAACCACCATGACATCCCTGGCCGAACAATTGGCAACCTGCAACACCCCGGGCCTGTTCGACGTGCTGCGCGTTCACGGCCTGCCCGTGCGTGAACTGCCGCGCGAGGTCCGCGCGCTCTCCCCCGGCATGAAACTCGTGGGGCCGGTCTTTACGATCACCGGACGGCCCGACCCGGCCATCAGCGTCCATGAATCGCTGGACCTGTTTATCTCCCGCGTGCTGTCGGGCGCGCCGCGCGGCCACGTGGTGGTCTGCCAGCCGAACGACCACGCCCGCTCGGCGATGGGCGACCTGGCCGCCGAAGCGCTCAAGCAGCGCGGCATACGCGGCTACTACATCGATGGTGGCTCGCGCGATGCCGATGAGATCACCGAGATCGGCTTCCCCGTCTTCGCGCGCTATACCAGCCCGATCGATATCGTTGGCAGCTGGCGGCTGGAAGCCACCGACGTGCCGGTGGTGATCGGCGGGGTCACCGTCAACCCCGGCGACTACCTGCTGGGCGACCGCGACGGGACCTTGCTGATTGACAAGGAGCACGCGGAGTTCGTCATCACGGAAACGGTCAGGACCATGCAGACCGATTCACGCATGCGCACCGAGATCCGCGGCGGCCGCGACCCGTACGACGCCTTCCTCGAGTTTGGAAAACTGTGAGCGCCCGACCATGAAAATCGCCCGATATCAGTTTCAGGATGCAGTCCATTACGGCGTGCTCGAAGGCGAGCACTTGCAGCGCCTGGCCGGTTCGCCCCTTGACAGCCTGACGCCCATCGGCCAGACCGATGCGCTGGCCGATGCACGCTTGCTGTGCCCGCTGCCCGCGCCGAGGCTGTTCGCCATCGGCATGAATTACATCGGCCATATCGCCGAGGCCGGGGCCAAGACGCCCGAGATCCCGCAGATTTTCATGATGCCCACGACCGCGGCCGTCGGTCCGGACGAGCAGATCGTACGGCCGCTCGAAGCGCAGATGGTGCATCACGAGGCGGAGCTGGCGATTGTGATCGGCCGCAAGGGACGCCGCATCCGCGAGGAAGATGCGCTCGACTACGTGCTTGGCTACACCTGCGCCAATGATGTCAGCGAACGCGTGATCCAGGGCCGGGAGATGCCTTACGGCTGCCTGATGATCGGCAAGGCCTTCGACACGTTCTGCCCGCTCGGGCCAGTGATTGCCACCGGCCTCGATCCGGCGAACCTGGGCGTGCGGGCTCATGTCAATGGCGTGCTGCGGCAACAAGGCAATACCTCCGACCTGCTGTTCAGCGTGCCCTTCATCATTGCCTACCTGAGCCAGGCCGTGACGCTGTTGCCGGGCGATGTGATCCTGACCGGCACCCCTTCCGGCGTCGGGCCATTGCTGGCGGGGGACGTCTGCGACATCTCGATCGATGGCATTGGCACCTTGCGCAACCCGGTGGTCGACGAAGCCGTCTGACGCCTGCGCGCCATGCCCGCTCCACAAGCCTCATGACCATGCACACCATCAACCCTGAACTTGAGGCGCAGTACAACCTCCGCGCCCTGCGGCCCGACTTCGAAGGCGGCATGCTGCAGCAATGGCTGGCCCGCTCCGCCGCCTTGCGCGCCGCGGCCGTGTCGTGGCTGGACCTGGCCTATGGCCCCGGTGAGCGCGAGCGCATCGACTACTTCCCCGGTGGCTCGCCAGACGCGCCACTCCTGATCTTCTTCCACGGCGGCTTCTGGCAGCGTGGCGACAAATCCATCTACAGCTTCGTCGCCGAGCCATTCGTTGCCCAAGGCGTGTCCGTGGTGCTGGTGAATTACACGCTGTGTCCTGCCAACAGCGTCGACGGCATCGTCGCGCAGGCGCAGCGCGCGCTGGCCTGGCTGTGGCGCCATGCCGGCGAGCTGGCCTGCTCGCGCGAACGCTGGTTCGTCGGCGGGCACTCCGCTGGCGGCCAGATAGCCGCGCGCCTGATGGCCACGCGATGGTCCGAACTCGGACTGGACCTGCCGGCACGGATGCTGCGCGGCGCCGTGCTCGTTTCCGCGCTGTTCGACCTTGAGCCGCTTTGCGCAACCACGCACAATGCGGGCTTGCAGCTGGATCTTGCTCAGGCGCGCGCAGCCAGCCCGCTGCGCCACCCTCCGGTCGACGATGCGCCGCAGTTGCTGGCGGTCGGCGGGGCTGAGTCACGCGAGTTCCATCGGCAAGCGGACGAGTATGCCCAGGCCTTCGCCACGGCGAAGCGGGCCATGCCCCGCTATCGGGTCGATGCTTGCGATCATTTCGACGTGCTGCAGGCGCTGGCCGATCCTGCGCATCCCTTCTTCCGTGATGCGCTGGCCTTTATCCACGCGCGATAGTCCCGATAGTCCGCCGGCTTCCTGCTGTCATGGGCTCCGCCCGCTAACCGAGATACGAAATGCCTGTCACATCCGAAGACCTGAGCGGTAAAGTCGCCCTGATCAGCGGCGGCGCCGGCGCCATCGGCGCTGCCACCGCGCGCAAGTTGGCGGCCAGCGGCGCCAAGGTCGTGATTGCGGACCTGCCCGGCGCGAACGCGGAACAGCTTGCCGAGACCATGCGGCAGGAGGACCTGGCTGTCAGCGCCCACGTGCTGGACCTGGCTGATGAGACCAGCATCCGCGAGCTGATTGCACACACCGTACGCACGTTCGGCCGCCTGGATGTGCTTGACAACAATGCCGCCCTGAAGGGACTGCGCGAAGACACCGATGTGATGTCGATGTCGGCGGACGTCTGGGACCAGGTCATGGGGGTCAATGCGCGCGGCACCATGCTGATGTGCAAGTACGCCCTGCCAGCCATGATCGCGGGCGGCGGCGGGTCGATCATCAATATCAGCTCGGGCACCTCGCTGGCCGGCGACGTATTCCAGACCGCCTATGCGGTGTCCAAGGGCGCCATCAACACATTGACCCGCTACGTCGCCACGCAGTGCGGCAAGCAAGGGGTGCGCTGCAACGCGCTGCTGGTCGGCTCCGTGCTCACACCGCCGATGCAGCGGGCATTGCCCGAGCCGATGCGCGACATCATCACCGCGCACAAGCTGCTCGGGCGGCTGGGCCAGCCCGAGGACGTTGCGGAGATGGTGAGCTTCCTGGCATCCGACCGTGCGGCCTGGATTACCGGGCAAACCTGGTCGGTGGACGGCGGCTTTTTCGCCCATTCCCCGACCATGCCCCAGTTCGCCGCGCTGCGCGCGTGAGCCGGAGCGGCGACGCTCAGTCCAGCATCCCCAGCAGGCCGCTGATATCGCGGCCCGGATCGGCGTCCGCGCCGTAGGAGAAATCGCCGCGGCGCTGCCGGGCCGCCAGCTGCTCCATCTGGAAGCGGTAGCGCGTGCCGGGCGTGTCGAAGCGCGAATGCAGGTCCAGCGGTTGGTCCGGGTCGAAATAGCGCTGGTTTTGCGGGCGCACCACAGAATTGTCCTGCGGCTGGATCACAAAAGCGATGCGCGGCATCACGTAGCGCAGGGGCACAGGCGCGGCGGTGGTATTGAAGGTGACGTCGCAGCGTGAGCGGTACCGCCCCACAGGCAGGAAGGGCTGCAGGTTGGGCACATCGTAGCCCGGCCGGAAGCGGGGATAGGAAATGCAGACATTGCTGCGCAGATGGACGTGCAGCACGGCGCGAAAGTCCTGGTAGCGGGCGCGCACGCCGCCCACCCAGCGCATGATCGGCGCAACCGATTTCCTGGTCACGGTGCGGGTGCGCGTGACGGTCTCCGAGGTCCATTCCACCTCGACCACGTCGGACACCGAAATGCCATCGCCGATGGTCCCCGCGTGCAGGAAATCCGCGTGGGTGAGATCGATCAGGTTTTCCACGGATAGCGCGGATGCGGCATCGAAGCGGACGGTCCGCTGCGTATAGCCCGGCAGGCTGCCATCCAGCGGCAGAAAGGGAATATGAGGCAGCAACAGCGCATCGGCGTGGTCCGGGTTGCCATACCAGACCCACAGATAACCGTAGCGCTCGACCACAGGGTAAAGACCCGTCCCCCCTGTGAAAGCCGTTGCAAGGTGGCGCTGGCCTGACAGCAGATGGGGATGGAATTCGCCCGCCATCGGCCGGCCGTTGTCGCGCCAGAGGAAATAAGGCTGCGAATGGATGATGCGGCGGCTCGGCCGCTGTTCCGTGACGTCGCGGCTATGCGAGACAGGAAACCAGGTGTCGCGCAGGTCGTAGTTGGCCGGGAGCCAGTCGCGTCTTGCCAGCCGGCTCTTCAGGGGCTCGGGCGCGGTAGCTGCGAGTGTCGTGGCGTTCATTGCGATCCTCCTGGCATTCGATGCCGCCTCAGTCCGTTCGGCGCCTTGGCTCAAGCCGCCGCACCCATGGGGGCAGCGCGCTCGGCGCGGGCAGCCGCAAGATCGCGCGATGGCGCGACCAGCAGCGCGGCAATTGCCGCGCCGTCGATCTTGTCGTGCAGCGCGAACGGCGCACGGCCGGCCGCGCGCGCCACGCGCCAGCGCAGCGGCGCGGCGGGCAGTGCATTGCCGTTCTTGAACCCGCGCCAGCAGATTCCCGTGGTGCCGCGCCGGTTGGCGCTGGCGGCAATCCGTATCGAAACCACCTGCGTTTCGTCGGCGCCCAGCAAATCGACACGAATCATGCCGCCGGCCAGAGGCACGGCGGTACGTACGATGAGGGGGTGATCGGTGACGAAAGCAGGCGGCAGCATCGCCGTCTTCCAGACCGCACCGCGTTCGAGCACCAGGTGCGTGCCCTCAACGCGCGGATCGCCAAGGAAGAAGTCCGTGATGCGCACGCCGTCGAAACCAAGCAGGCATTCGGGGCCGTCAAGCATCACACCCAGGTAATCGTCGTACGAAATGCTGACGATCGCCGAGCCGGTGAACTCGCGCCCACCCGGATTGGACGCCGCCGCAGGCAACTCGCCCTCGGGACTGCCCTCTCCCAGCCAGACATGGACGAAGCCGTTATGCTCCGCCACGCGGAAGGCCCGCGCGCCGTAGCGTGCCGGCACCCGCTCGTCCGCATGCAAGTTGGGAATCTCCAGGCAGGCTCCGGTGGCACCATCGAAGGTCCAGCCGTGATAGCCGCACTGCAGGCCGCCGGGCTTGACGGTACCCAGCGACAACGGCACCCGTCGGTGCGGGCACCGGTCCTCCAGCGAGAACAGATCGCCCGCCGCGTCGCGGTAGACCACCAACTCTTGTCCGTTACAGACTACCGCGAGGGGCTTCGTCCCGCTGACCGATTCGGAGAGCGCGACTGCCCACCAGCTACCGTTTGTCATAGCTTGGCTCGGAAAAGCATCTTGTGCGTCAGACCGCAACCGGCGCTTTCACATCGAGCTTGAGCAGCTTGATGGCGTTGCCGCTGCGGATCTTCTCGCGGTCCGCATTGGACAGGCCAAGGCCTTCGGTCGGATCGCCATGATCGTAGGCGCCGCCGAAGTTGGTGCCGTAGACGAGGTTGTCGACGCCGACGACTTCCACCACGCCACGGCGCAGTCCGGGCGTGTGGATATCGAGGTCGAAGTAGAAGTTCGGCAGATAATCCATCAGCGGGCGCTGGTTGCGCGAATCCGGCGCCATGACCCGGTTCAGGTCGTGCAACCGGCCCAGTTGGAATACCGCCATGCCGCCCGCGTGGGTGATGTAGGTCTTGAGCTGCGGGAACGCGTCCAGTGCGCCACCGTTGATCAGATTCCAGAAGAAGAGCGTTTCGTCGAAGCAATCGCCGACGATCGAGGTGGTCTCGAACTTGTCGTCGGTGTGCTTCTCGCCCCAGTAGATGGACTGGTTGAATCCATGCACCATGATCGGCACGTCGAGCTGCTGCAGCTTCTCCCACACCGGGAACAGCTCCTCGCTATGCGCCTCCAGCCCGTCAAAGTTAGCCCCCCCCACGCACAGGCCCTTGGCGCCGAGCTGGGTCACGGCGCGCTCGATCTCCTTCACGGCATCCGCCGGGCGAGCCAGGTTGGTATGCGCCCAGAAATCGAAATGATCGGGATCCTCCGCGCAGAAGGCGGAGAGTTCATCGTTGCAGATCCGCGCGTACTCCGTGCCGAATTCTCCGGCCCAGTACATGAAAGCGTGCGAAGGCGTGGACAGCACCAGTTTGTCCACACCGCGCTCGGCCATCAGCTTGCGGCGCGCGGCGTGCGTCATGCGCGCCAGCAGATTGGCCTCGGCTTCGTCGTCGTCCTTTGCCTTGGACGGCTGGGTCGTGCCCAGCGAGAAATGCCCCACGGTCAGGCCCTTGGTCTTCATGAACGGGCCCCAGAATTCATGGCGCTTGAGCATGCGGGGGGTGAATAGATGGGCGTGGATGTCGATCAGCATGGGATGTCTCCTCCTGAGTGGATATGGCGCGACGGCGGCCTGCCCGGCTTGCGCCGGATGGTTTGGTGCGGGCCGTCTTGTAGCGAACAGCTTTGAAGCAAACGTACAACCTGAATGGCCCGGTTCAGGTCGGAACCAAGGGCATCTTCCCCATGAAGCCAGCCGGCCTGCAGTGGAATTGCCCGCTGCCGGATGCGCCGGCCACGGTCACGCCGGAGTCCACGACCAGCGTGTGCGCCGTCACATGCCGTGCATCGTCGCTCGCCAGATAGACGAGCGCCGCAGCGATTTCCTCGGGCATCAGCGGCGTGCCCAGCGGCGAAGCCTTCGCGGCGGCGTCCAGCGCCGCATCAAGGCTGCCGCGCCCGGCCACGATCATGTTGGTGACGGTGGTCCCCGGCGCCACCGCGTTCACGCGCACGCCAAACGGTGCCAGTTCCGAGGCTGCGGAGCGCGTCAACCCGATCACGCCGTGCTTGGCCGTGGTGTATGCATGCGGGCCCAGGCCGCCGATCACGCCGGCCGTGCTCGCTACCGAAAGAATGCAGCCGCTGCGCTGCCTGGCCATGACCCGGCCGGCATGCTTGATGCCGTAGAACACACTGTCGAGCAATACCGCCAATGTGGCGTGCCAGGCTTCGCCGCTGGTTTCGAGGATTGACCCGAAGGCACCGACCAGCCCGGCGTTGTTGACCATGCAATCGAGCCGGCCGTGCAGCTGCACCGCGTGCTCCACGGCCCCGGCCACCTGTGCTTCCACGCTGACATCAGTACGCACGAAGCTGGCGCCGGCCAGCTCACGCGCCAGTGCCTGCCCGCCCTGCTCGTCGATATCCGCAAGCACCACGCGGGCGCCTTGGGCCGCCATGGCGCGGGCGGCTGCCGCGCCAATCCCGCTGGCCGCGCCGGTGACCAGCACCACGCGCTCTGTTAAACGTTCCACCGTGCGGCTCCTTGCGGGTTCAGGGGATCATCAGGCCGCCGTCGACGGCGAGCGTCTGTCCGGTGATGAACTGCGCGCCGTCGCTGACCAGGAACAGCAGCACCGGCGCCATGGCGCGATCCGGGTCGCCCAGCCGGCCGCCAAGGGGAATCAGCCCGGCCATCATCTCGTCGTGCGCCTTGAGCTGGGCGGCGTCCAGCCGGGAGCGAAAGGTCTCGTACATCGGCGTCCACATGGCGGGCGCGACGGCGTTCACCGTAATGCCGTGCTTGCCCCACTCCTTGGCAGCCGTGCGCGTCCAGCCCAGCACGGCCGCCTTGGATGCCGAGTAGTGCGCGAGGCCTGGCACGCCCATCACCCCCGCGGCGGAGGCAAAATTGATGATGCGGCCACCGTTGGCACGCAGATGCGTAAAGGCGGCCTGGTTGGTGTTGAGGGTGCCGCGGGCGTTGACGTCGAACATCAGGTCCCACTCTGCCTGCGAGATGGACTCCGCAGGCGACTTACGCTCGACTCCGGCGATATTTACCAGTGCGTCCAGCCCACCCAGCCGCTGCGCCACCGCGCTGAATACCTCTTCCACCTCGTGCCGCTGGCTCACGTCGCAGCGAAAGTAATGCGCCTCACCGGGGCCGCTGCGCGAGGCTGCCGCCGCAATGGCGGCGCCGGCCTCGTCGGCCAGGTCCAGGCCGGCCACTCTGGCGCCGGCAGCTACCAGCGCTTTCAGCGCACTGGCGCCGATGCCGCTGGCCGAACCGGTGACGATCACGCGCTTGCCGTGGATATCCACCATGCTTGTCTCCTTGTCGTTCGTTCTTGTCGTTCTCGGCAGGACCGCCGCACTCATGCGAGTTCCGCGATCAGGTCTCTGGCCTGCCCCAGCAGCCGCAGCGCCGAAGCATGGTGCCTCTGGCCCAGCTCCGCACTCGCCTTGCCGGCGCAGGAACGCGCATAGCTGCCCTCAAGCAGGATGCCCAGCTTGAAGCGCGCCAGCACCACGTACCAGTCGATCGACGACAGGTCGCGCTGGCTATGGTCCCGGTAGTACACCACCAGCTCCGCGGCGGTGGGAAAGCCCTGCCACGGCGCCACGCGGATGGTTCCCGCACCCTGCCCGCTGGCATCGGGCCAGGTGGCCACCAGCCAGCCCAGGTCGAGCAGCGGATCGCCGACGGTCGCCAGCTCCCAGTCGATCACCGCCGCCAGCTCGGCGCGGTCCGGGCGGAACATCACATTGGCCAGGTGGAAGTCGCCATGCAGGATGCCGGTGCGAGAAGGCTCGGGCCGGTTGGCCTCAAGCCAGCGCGCCACCTCAGTCACGCCCGGCAAGGAGGCCCGCCCCGGCCAGCCGGCATGGGTCCGGTATTGCTCCAGCTGGCTGCACCAGCGCGTCACCTGCCGCGCCAGGAAGCCTTGCGGCTTGCCGAAGTCTCCCAGCCCGACAGCCTGCGGATCCAGCTCGCCCAGGCGCAACAGCGCATCAACCATGGCAAAGCCCATCCGGCGCTGCATGGCCGAGTCGACGGCATGCGGCGCCGGCAGCGGCCCGGCCGAGGCGTTGAAGCCATCCACCGGCGCCATCAGGTAGAACGGCGCGCCCAGCACCTGCTCGTCGACACAGGCAGCAAACAGCGCCGGATGCGGCACCTTGCTGCCCGCCAGCGCCGCCAGCACGCGCGCTTCCCGGGCAATGGTGGCGCACACCTCCGCCCGTGCATGCAAGGGCGGACGACGCAGCACGAATTCGCGCGCGCCGCGAAAGAAGCGCAGCAGCACGTTCTGCGTGCCGCCGGTGAGCGGCACCGCGCCGGTGATGGGCCCCTCCTCCAGTCCTTGCGTATCCATCCATTGCGTGAGCCTATCCAGGTCCACCGCGGCCTGCCATGCAGTATTCGTCATCGATGGCTCCATTCAGCTGAGCTGTGCGCGAAACTTCTTCTGCGCCGCCACTGCCGCCGTGGGGCGGTGATAGGCCGGGAACAGGTCCTCGCAGGGCTGGTACTCGCGCAGCAACTGCCTGGCCACCGTGACCTTGTGCACTTCCGTGGGGCCGTCGGCCAGGCCCATCTGGAACGCGCGCGAGATCATGCCGGCGAAAGGCATCTCTGTCGAGGCGCCGATGGAGCCGTGCACGTGCAGCGCCCGCGCGGCAATATCGTGCAGCAGCTTGGGCATCGCGGCCTTTACCGCGGCGATGTCCTTGCGCACCTTCTGGTAGTCCTGGTACTTGTCGATGCGCCACGCGGTGCGCATCACCAGCAGGCGGAACTGCTCCAGCTCCAGCCAGGAATCGGCGATCTTCTCCTGAACCATCTGCTTGTCCGCCAGCAGCCCGCCTTGCGTCTGGCGCGACAACGCGCGCTGGCACAGCGCATCGAGCGCCTTCTGCGCCAGGCCGATGGTGCGCATCGCGTGATGCACACGGCCGCCGCCCAGGCGCACTTGCGCCACCACGAAGGCCTCGCCCGGCGCGCCCAGCATGTGGTTGGCCGGCACGCGCACGCTGTCAAACTCCAGATAGGCATGCGTCGCCGCCGGCTCATCGGCCATACCCACGTTGCGGATGATGTTCAGCCCAGGCGTACCCGCCGGCACGATGAACATCGACATGCCCTTGTAGGCTGAAACCTCCGGGTCGGTGATCGCCATCACGATGAAAAAGTCCGCGTAGCGCGCGTTGGAGGCAAACCACTTCTGCCCGCTGATCACCCAGTCATCGCCGTCGCGCACGGCGCTGGTGGTGAACACCTTGGGATCGGCGCCGCCCTGCGGCTCCGTCATGGCGAAGCACGACACGATCTCGCCGGCGAGCAGCGGCGCCAGGAAGCGTTGCTTTTGCTCGGCGGTGCCATAGTGCGCGAGGATTTCCGCATTGCCGGAGTCGGGCGCCTGGCAGCCAAAGACGATGGGCGCGAACAGCGCGCGGCCCAGGATCTCGTTCATCAGCGCCAGCTTGACCTGGCCATAGCCGGCGCCGCCCAGTTCAGGGCCGAGGTGGCAGGCCCACAGCTTGCGCGCCTTGACCTGCTGCTGCAGCGGCCGCACCAGCGCCTGGAACTTCGGGTCGTGGATTTCCCACGGGCTGCCCAGCACGTGCTCCAGCGGTTCGACCTCATCACGGACGAAGGCCTCGATCCAGTCGAGTTCGGCCTGGAACCCGGCATCGGTTTCAAATTCCCAAGACATGCTGCTTCCTTTATCGAGTGCGCATCAGGCCAGCAACATGCCGCCGTCCACCAACAGGGTCTGGCCAAGCACATAGGCCGAGAGCGGCGACGCCAGGAACAGCGCCGCGCCCGCCATGTCTTGCGGCGTACCCAGGCGCCCCAGCGGGATGTTGCGCAGCGCGCCCTCCAACCGGTTCGGATTGCCGGTGGTGACGCGGGTCAGCTTGGTATCGACCAGGCCCGGCGCGATGCCGTTGACGCGGATGCCTTCGCGCGCCCAGGCCTCGCCTAGCGTGCGGGTCAGGCCAAAGGCGCCGGTCTTGGAGGCGTTGTAGGCCGGATTGCCACGGGTAGAGTGAAACGCCGCGGCGGAGCTGACCACGATCATGGCGCCACGCGCCTCCCTCAACGGCCCGTAGCATTTGTCGGCGCAGGCCATCAGGCTGGTCAGGTTGATGTCGAGCACCTTCCTGAAGCCTGGCGTCTTGAACTCCTGGCGGTCGTAAAGCACCGTGCCCTGCGCTTGCACCAGCACGTCGAGCCGGTCGAATGGCAGCGCGCATCGCTCGATATTGGCCGCGTCCGACACGTCGACCTGGGTGTAACCCAATCCGTCCAGGCGGGAGTCCGGAGAGTCCGTGTAATCGAGGGCCGATGCACGGGTGCCCCACACGTGCACGGTGGCGCCGCGTTCGCGAAAGGCATGGGCAATGCCATTGCCGATGCCACTGGAGCCGCCCACCACCAGCACCGTCTTGTTCGAGAAATCCAGTTCGTTCATTGCCTGTGTCTCCGTTCCTGTCGCTTTCGATTCGTGCGTTCGTGCCTGCGCATGGGCTGCCCTACTCCGGCTGGATGCCGGCGGCGCGGATGATCCGCCCCCAGGCCGCGCTTTCATTCGCCTGGAACTTCGCCATTTCCGCGCCCGGGACGACAAACTCGAAGGTGCCGGTGGCCTGGTAGACGCTCTTGACCTCGGATGTCCTGACCGCCTTGGCCAGCAGCCCCTGGAGCTGCCCCACCACCTGCGCGGAAGCACCCGCGGGCAGGTAGGCGGCGAGCCAGAAGCCAATGTTCATGCCCTTGACGCCGGACTCTTCGAAGGTGGGCAGCTTCGGTGCGTAAGGGCTACGCTTCGGGTCGGTAACGGCCATCGCCCGCAGCTTGCCCGACGCCACGTGCGGCCAGGGAGCGAAGTCCGTGAACATCATGTCGATCTGGCCACCGACCAGATCCGGCACGGCGGCCGCGCCGCTGCGGTACGGCACGCCGAGGATCCTGAGCCCCACCGACCGCTGCAACACCTCCGCCGGCAAGCGGCTGGTGATGCTGGTGTAGCCGAACGAGTACTTGCCCGGGTTCTTGCGGATCAGTTGCAGCAGCTCGGCGATATTCGCCACCGGCAGCTTCTGCGGGTTCGTGTAGAGATACATCGGCCCTTTGGCCAACGTCGTCACCGGCGTGAAATCCGCCACCGGGTCATACGCCAGTTTCTTGAGCGTATAGGGGTTGCCCGTGAACGCCACGTTCCCCGTGACCAGCACGGTGTAACCGTCCGGCCTGGCCTTGGCCACGGACTGGGCGGCCAGCGCCGAGCCGGCGCCGGGCCGGTTTTCCACGATGGCCGGCACGCCAGTGGCCTTTGCCACCTCCTGTGCGATGGCCCGCACGAACACATCCGGACCGGCGCCCGCGGTGAAGGGCACCACGAACGTAATCAGCCTGGCCGGATACGCGGCGGCCGTTGCGCCGGTGGCGAGGGCCGCGCCGAGCGCGGCGATGACAGCGGAAATTGCCCGGCGCGGCGCAACGTTGAGCATGGCCTATTCCTCCGCGCCGCTGGCCGGACGCACGATGCGGCTGCGCAGGATGCCGATGCCCTCGACCTCGAGTTCCACCACATCGTCCGGCTTCAGGTAGCGCAGTTGCTCCATGCCGCAGCCGTTGCCCACGGTGCCCGAGCCCAGGAACTCGCCGGGGTGCAGCGTCTCCGAGCGCGAGATATGCGCGATGACATCCTCGAAGTGCCAGCGCATGTCGCGCGTATTGCCCCGCCCCCACTCCTCCCCATTAACGCGCGCGATCATTGTCAGGTTGTACGGATCCTCCAGCTCGTCCGCCGTGACCAGGCACGGCCCCATCACGTTGGCCGTGTCGAAGTCCTTGCCCTTGGCCGGGCCGAGCATGCCGCCCATCTCCAGGCCCTGGGCATCGCGCGCGCTGATGTCATTGAAGATCGTGTAGCCGAAGATATGCTCGCGGGCCTTCTCGCGCGGCACGTTCTTGGCGCGGCCGCCGATATAGCAGCCGAACTCCAGCTCGAAATCCAGCAGCTCGCTGTAGTCCGGCCAGATCACGTCGTCGTCCGGGCCGATCACCGCGAACCGGTTGCACTTGTAGTAGATGGGCTGGCGGTTGAAGGTGTCGATCACGCGGTCGTCGGCACGCGTGTTCATGGCCTTCAGCGTGGCCTCGGGATCCGGCGTGCGCAAGGCACGCGCGCGCCGCGCCGCGGCAAAGCACTGCTTCAGGTGCAACTCGAAACAGGAACAGTCACGCATCTGGGTGGGCGGTTGCACCGGCGCCAGCAGTTTGACCGTGGCGCGCTCTCGTACCGCTTCGCCCGGCGCGCGGGCCAGCAGTGCGCGCGCCTCGGCAAGTGCGGCGTCGCCGCCTTCGATCAGCGTCTGCACGCTGGCCATGCCGGCGCCATCTCCCCCGCGCACGATCTGGCTGGCATGGCGCAGGTCCAGTACCGCCTGGCCGCCATCGAACAGTGCGCCGGCACGCTGGAAGCCATCGGTGGCCTGATACGTGATGAGTCTCATCAGCTTGATCTCGTTTCGTGGGAAGGTTCGGAAGACGGTTGCGCCAGGCGGCGCTTCAACACCACCGGCGCGCCGCCATGGGCACGCTTGCTCATCCAGTGGGACAGCGCCGCATCCATGTAGTCGGCGTGCCCCGGGAACCAGTCGGCCAGTGCCTGCGTGAGGTCGCGCACGACCTGCTGCGCGGCGCCCTGCTGCAGCAGCGCCTGCACCTCGCGCACCGATCCCAGCACCGCAGCGTGTTCGTCGGCATGGCATTGCGCCGCGGGAAAGCCCGTGGTGCGCATCCACTGCTCCTCCTGCCCGAAATGCGCTTCGGCATGCTGTGCGAATTCGGCCAGTCTTGCCGGCAGTTCGGCGTCGGCTGCGGTTTGCAGCGCGGCCACGCATTCGACGAACTCCTGGTGCGTGGCATCCATCGCGGCATAGCCGAGCAGGTAATCGTCGCGCCAGCGCATCGGCGCTTCGGCCACGGCAGGATTGGGGCTCGTCACCATCACACTCTCCCGGCCACGGGCAGGCAGGCGCCGGTGATGGCGCTCGCATCGTCCGACAACAGAAAGGCGATGACCGCGCCGAGCGCCTCCGTGGACACCCAGCGCGATGCGTCCGCATCCGGCATGTCTGCGCGATTGGCCGGCGTGTCGATGATGCTAGGTAGCACCGCATTGACATTGATGCCGCGGTCCTTCAGCTCCTCGGCCAGGGATTCGGTCAGGCGCGCCACGCCAGCCTTGGACGCCGCATAGGCGCCCATGCCAAGGGCGGCCTTGCCCGCCGCCAGCGCGCCGACATTCACGATGCGGCCGCCCGGCTGGCGCAACAGGTGCGGCAGCGCTTCCCGGCAGGCGACCACCGCACTGCGCAGGTTCATGGCGTAGAGCGTGTCCCACGTGTCAGGGCTGCCGGCTTCCAGGGTTTCCCATCGAAAGCCGCCCGCGATATTGACGATGGCATCGATGCCGCCGAAATGCCGCGCCACGTCGGCAAACGCGTTCGCGGTGCCGGTCAAGTCGCCCAGGTCGACGCCGCCGGAAACCATGGCGACGCCGGCCACCTCGGTCCGTGCAAGGCGGTCGACCAGCGCGACCTGCGCGCCGCGCGAGGCCAGGACGGCGCCCACGCTGCGCCCAAGTGCGCCAAGGCCGCCGGTAACGATGACTCTGCGGTGAAGCAGCTGGTGTGAGGGCATGGGGTCTCGCTTGTCTCCTGGAAGCTGCCGCCGGGTCCGCGCAGGGCCACTTCCAAATTAATACATTTTTTTAGTTTCTGTTCATATATTATGATCGATGACGGGATGCGGTCAACCACCCAACGAGAAGAAATTCGAGAGACAAACGACGACCACCGACAGACCATGCCGAGAAAACTCCCCCTCCTCACCCCTGTCACCGCGCCGTTCTGGCAAGGCGGCGCCAATGGGATGCTGAACATCTGCTGCTGCGCCGAATGCCAGCACCTCTTCCACCCACCCGCACCGGTCTGTCCGCAGTGCCTGTCGCCCGACGTCGGCCCGCGCGCTGTATCGGGCCGTGGCGAGGTGGTCAGCTACACGGTCAACCACCAGGCTTGGACGCCCGAGACGGCCGTACCGTACGTGGTCGCGATCATCGAACTCGCGGAGCAGCCGGGGCTGCGCTTCTTGAGCAACATCGTAGGCACCGCGCCGGCGGACATTCGCATCGGCATGCCGGTGCGCGTGCACTTTGAGCAGGTGGAGGACGTCTGGCTGCCGCTGTTCGTGCTCGATGAAGCGGAGGCCCAGGCATGAAGACCGACTTGTTCGAGAAGCATGTCGCCATCACAGGCATCGGCCAGTCCGAGGTGGGACGCCCTTCGAACCGCTCAGCCATGCGCCTGTCCATCGACGCCGCGCTGGAGGCCATTGCCGACGCCGGGCTGCAACGCAGCGACATCGACGGCATCGCCTGCTGGCCCGGCGACAACGACAACGGCAACCCCTTTTCCCCGGTGGGTCCCAACGCACTGATGAGCGCACTGGGCCTCAAGGTGAACTGGTATGGCGCCGGCTATGAAGGGCCCGGTCCGCTGACGGGGCTGATCAACGGCGCCATGGCCATCGCCACCGGCCTGTGCAGGCATGTGCTGGTGTTTCGCACCATCGCCGAAGCCAGCGCGCGGCAGAAGGACAAAACGGCCAGCGCGCTGACCAACAAGACGGTCGGCCGCGATAACAGCTATTTCTGGCAGTGGTATACGCCGTTCAATGTGATGTCGGGGATCAACCTGATGGCGCTCTACGCGCAGCGTCATTTCTTTGAGTACGGCACCACCGGCGAGCAGATGGCGCAGATCGCGCTGACCTGCCGCGCCAACGCGATGCGCAACCCCAAGGCCGTATTCCGCACGCCCATGACGATGGACGACTATCTTGCGTCGCGCATGATCTCGACCCCGCTGCGCATGTTCGATTGCGATGTGCACTGCGATGCATCGACCGCGATCATCTTGTCGCGTGCCGACGCTGCACGCGATGGCCCCAACGCGCCGATCCGGCTGGAAGCGATCGGCTCGGCGCTGCACCAGCCCTGGTCCTGGGACCAGATCTCGCTGACCGAGATGGCCTGCTTCGATGTGGGCCGCATGCTGTGGTCGCGCACCGACCTGAAGCCGAAGGACGTGGGCAGTGCCCAGTTGTACGACGGTTTTTCGATCCTGACCATGCTCTGGCTGGAGGGACTGGGCCTTTGTCCGCGCGGCGAGAGCGGCGCTTTCATCGAAGGCGGCACACGCATTGCGCGCGATGGGCAACTGCCGGTCAACACTAACGGCGGACAACTGTCCGGCGGCCGCACGCACGGCCTGGGCTACGTCCACGAAGCCTGCGCCCAGCTGTGGGGACGCGGCGGCGAACGCCAGATTGCCCCGCACCAGGTAGCCATAGCGGCGGCGGGTGGCGGACCGCTGGGCGGCAGTGTGTTGCTGGTCAGGGAGTAGCAAGGCGGGTGCCTCAGGGCATCTACCTAGCTTGGGCGCAGAATCCATATGTAGAATAGCAATCTATATACAGAATTCAAGAAATTGCCCGGCTGTATCACCCAAGGCAAAGAAAGGTGCGGCACTGGCAGTACGCATTCACCTAGGAGACAGTTGATGTCCAACTCTGGCAATACCCGATCCGTTGCGATCGACCTGACTGAATTCCGCCGCGGCTGGCGCGTGGTGCTGCTCGCCATGCTTGGCCTGGCAGTGGCCGCTAACGCCTCGCTGCTCTATGCCTTCGGTGCGCTGGTGATTCCATTGCAGAACGCCTTTGGCTGGAGTCGTGGAGAGTTGCAGCCGGCCATCAGCTTCCTATTCGGCGGCGCGGTCGTCGGCGCCCAGATGGTAGGCTGGTTCAACCAGCGCTGGGGCATGCGGCGCGTGACGGTGCTGTCGCTGATCGCCCTCTCCGTCACCTTCGCCCTGATGCTGCTGATGGGCCGCTCGATCTGGTGGCTCTACCTGATGTGCGCGCTGCTGCCGATTGCGGGCATGGGCACCATGCATATCACCTGGACGCACCTGGTGAACCTCTGGTTCGATCGCAATCGCGGCCTGGCACTCGCGCTGATGCTGTCGGGCACCGGCCTGTCCGCGTCGCTGATCCCTTCCGCCGTGACCTGGAGCGTGGCGCGCTGGGGCTGGCAGGCGGCCTTCCAGTTGCTGGCGCTTCTGCCGCTGGTGCTGGTGGTGCCGCTGGCGCTGCGCTGGCTGGAAACGCCGCAAGACCGGCAAGCGGCATCCAAGGAGACCGTTGTTGCGCAGGCGCAGGCGCCGGCATCTGGCATGGCCTATCGCGACGCCATGCGCTCGGCGCGCTTCTGGACCATCAATATCGCGCTGGCGATGGTGGTGGCAGCCATGGTCACGATGGTGAGCAACACGGTGCCCCTGCTGCGCGACAAGGGGCTGAGCGCGGCCGAGGCGAGCCAGGTCTTCGGCAGCTTCGGGCTGTCGCTGATCGGCGGCCGTGTGCTGGTCGGCTACCTGATCGACCGCTTGTGGGCACCCGGCGTGGCGGCGGTCGCACTCATCATGCCGGCGCTAGGCTGCCTGCTGCTCTCCGCCACCGGCGCGAACCAGCCCGGTATCCTGGCGCTGGCAACGCTGCTCATCGGCATTGGCGCGGGCGCGGAGTTCGATATTGCCGCCTACCTGATGGCCCGTTATTTCGGCATGCGCGACTATGGCCGCTTGTTCGGTGTGCATGTCGCGCTGATCACCATTGCCGCGGCGCTGGCGCCGTGGCTGTTCGGGCTGATCTATACCGCCACCGGTTCCTACACGACCATGCTCGCCATCTGCGGTACGGCGTTCCTGATCGGGCCCATGCTGCTGCTGCCGCTTGGCCGCTATCCGAGCTTTACCACCCGCAACCTTGCGAACGAACTTTCGTCATTGTCATGTCACTGAACAACGTGGTTATCGTCGGCGCCGGCCAGGCCGGCTATCAGGTGGCGGCTTCGCTGCGCCAGGAAGGCTTCGTTGGCCATATCGCCCTGATCGGCGATGAGGCCGGCGTGCCCTACCAGCGCCCGCCGCTGTCCAAGGCTTACCTGCTTGGCAAGGTCGGCTCCGCGGCCCTGCGCTTCCGCCCGCCAGAGTGGTTCGACCAGCAAAGCGTGGAGCGCGTGCAAGGCAGTGTGGCCATGATCGACCGTGGCGCGCGCTGCGTGGAACTGGCCAGCGGCGAGCGCATGCTCTACGACCATCTGGTGCTGGCCACTGGCGCGCGCAATCGTGTGCCCGTCATCCCCGGAGCCGATCTCGACGGGGTTTTCGGCATCCGCACGCTGGCCGATGCCGATGCGCTAGCGCCGCGCGTCGCCGCGGCCCGCCACGTGGTGGTGATCGGCGCCGGCTTCATCGGCCTCGAGTTCGCCGCGGTGGCGGCAGCCAAAGGGGTGGCGGTGCATGTCGTGGAACTCGGCACGCGCCCCATGGCGCGGGCGCTGTCCGCGCCCATGTCCGAACTGTTCAGCGCCGCGCACGCGAGCTGGGGGGTCACGCTGGATTTCGGGCAGACGGTGGCGAATATCGTCGGCGCCGACGGCAAGGTCACCGCGGTGGAAACCGGCGACGGCCGCCGGCTGCCTGCCGATCTCGTGGTCTACGGCATTGGCGTGATACCGAACGCGGAGCTGGCGGCCGACGCAGGGCTTGTGGTGGACAACGGCATCCGTGTCAATGCGCAGCTGCTGACCGCCGACCCCGCGATCTCGGCCATCGGCGATGCGGTGAGCTTCCCCAGCCCGCACTGCGGCGCGCCGATCCGGCTGGAGTCCGTGCAGAACGCGGTCGACCAGGCCCGCAACGTCGCCGCGCGGCTGATGGGAAAGCCCCTGCCCTACGTCGCGCTACCCTGGTTCTGGACGGACCAGGTTGATCTCAAATTGCAGATTGCCGGCTTGTCGGATGGGCATGACGAAACCGTGCTGGTGGGCAATGCCGAGACCCGGCAACTGAACGTACTATGCTTCCGGCAGGGACGCCTCGTTGCCGTCGAGTCGTGTAATCGTCCCGCCGATCACATGGCGGCGCGGAAGGTACTGGCACGCGCGGCGCCACTCACATCGCAACAGGCGGCCGAGCCAGGCTTTGACCTGAAGGCCTACGAGGCCTCCACGCGGGAAGTCGCCTGAGCGTCGCGCCAGTTCAGCAAGCTGTCCGACTGCATTCCCACCGCCCCACGCGCCACGCCGCCGGGGCGTTTTACCATGTCCAACGGCCTTATGGCGGAGTTACCCTTGCTCCTGGCTACGTGCTGCCCCGGAATCAGCGATGCGCTAGTATGTATATACGTCAATGTATATCAAAGGAGGGGCTATGAACCTGCAAATCGCGAAATGGTGCAATAGCCTCGCGCTGCGTATCCCCGCTGATTACGTTCGCCGCGCTGGTCTCAAGGAGGGCGACCTAGTGCAGGCCAACCTGACCGTGGATGGCGGTATTAGCATTCGCGCGGCCAAATGGGACCGGAAGGCTTTCGCGCAAGAGCTGGAGTCGACTCGCGAGGCGATGCCGATGACGGAGTCGGTCATGGAGACGTTGCGGCACGGAGCGCGCTACTGATGGTGTACGTTGACACGAGTGTACTGGTGGCGCTCTGCGTGAATGAGCCAATGAGTCACGCTGTTTCGCAGTGGTGCGCGGCGTGTACCGAAGAAATGGCCTCTGCCGCGTGCTGTGTGACAGAATTCGCGAGCGCCCTTGGCATCAAGCAGCGGACAAAACAGCTGTCGATCGAACAGGGAGCGTCTGCATGGCAGTCATTCGAGCGCCTGTGTGCTGGCGACCTACAACTACTGCCGGTCGAACCGCACACATTCCATCGCGCTGCCGTACTGACCCGCGATGCGTCCACGGGGCTCCGTGCGGGCGATGTGCTGCCCCTTGCCTCTGCGCTGGATGCCAAAGCCAAGACCATGGCGACGCTCGATGACGTGCTGGCCCGCAACGCAAAGCGAATGAAGATGAATCCGCTCGAGTTTTGAGCGCCGCCTGGCAGGGCGCTCCTTATCGCCTACCCTACAGATTCACGTCTCCAAGGGGTAGCTCCCTCAAAATGCTGATGTCCAGCGGCCCAACGACAAAGGGCAGCCCCTTCGGGCCGCCCTTTGTACTCAGCGCATGGCTACCGCTTTCACCCCAGGCCGAGGAAATCCGCCTTCCCCAACTCCACGCCCGCGTGCCGCAGCAACGCATAGGTCATCGTCACGTGAAAGAAGAAGTTCGCCTGCGACCAGTGCACAAAGCCCTGCCGGTCAAACACGAGCGGTGCCTTGCCACGCTGCGGCACCACCAGCTCCGTCACCGTGCTGCCGTCGATCTGCGCCGGCGTACAGGCCGCGAGATGGTCAATGATGCCCTGGACGCGCTGGCGCAGATCCTGCACGCTCGCATCCTCGTGCTCGACCTTGGGCGCTGTTAGTCCGGCAAAGCGCTCCACGCCCACCTTGGCAATCTCTCCCGCGATCAACACCTGCCTGGAGAGCGGCAGCATGTCCGGCGCCAGCTTCATCGACAAGTAGCCAGCGCTGTCGAACTTCCTGGCATCGGCATGTGCCTGGGCCTTGTCCAGCCACGCCTGCAAATTGCGCAGCATCTTGATGTAGTCGCCCACAATGGCGGAGTGAATGGAAAGAGTCATTGCGTGTTCACCATTTGTTATCGCCCTTGCGCTCGAAAAATTGCCGGATCGGCACCAACGACGGTGCGTGGCTGGTAAAGCCGCCGTCCACCATCATGGCGTGGCCGGTGACGAAGGAGGATTCCTCGCTGGCAAGGAAGGCCACCACATCGGCGATCTGGCGCGGGCTGCCCAGCGCCGGTGTCAAATGCTGGTCCAGCAGGATCTGCTTGATCTCGTCCGCCACTTCCTTCTGCGCATGCTCGTTAAGCACGAAGCCGATGACGATGGCATTCGAGCGGATGCCCTGCTTGCCGTACTGCGCGGCCACCATGCGGCTGAGCGCAAGCAGCGCCGCCTTGGAACACGCATAGGATGTCAGGGTGGCATCGCCCATTACCCCGAAGCCCGATGAGCTGTGGATGATTGACCCGCCGCCGCCGCGCAACATCACCGGGATCACGTGCTTGCAGCACAGCATGGCGCCGCGCGCGTTGACGTTCATCGAGCGGTCCCAGGCCTCCACCTCCACGTTGCAGACGTCGCGGTCGGCGTAGCGTGTCTTCAGGTCCAGCGCCGCGGCGTTGTTGTGGAGCACGTCGATACGGCCCCAGCGTCCGTCGACCGCGGCGACCATCGCCTTGATCTCGTCCTCGACACTCACATCGGCCTTGACGGCCATCGCCTGCCCACCCTGCGCCTCGATCTCGGCCGCCACTTCCTGAGCCGCGCCGAAGTTGATATCCACCACCGCCACGCTGGCGCCGTGCCCGGCCAGGACCTTGGCGCAATCGGCGCCGAGGCCATTGCCGGCACCGGTCACGATCGCCACCTTGCCGGCCAGTTTTTCTTGTGCCATTCCCTGCTCCTTTCTATCCCTTTCTTCTAATGGCCCGAGAACTGCGGCGCTCGCTTCTCGCTGAAGGCTTGCGCCGCTTCCCTGACGTCCTGCATCGGCGCGAGCAGCGAGAACAGTTCCAGCTCCAGGTCCAGGCCGCTCTTCAGGTCCACGCGGCTCGCCGCGCGCGCGGCTTGCTTGGCGAATGCGGTGGCCATGGGCGGCCGGGCGGCGATGCGCGTTGCCAGGGCGCGTACTTCCGCCAACAGTTGATCGTTTGCGCTGGCGATGCGCGTCAGCAGGCCGATGTCCCGTGCCTGCGCGGCGGTCATGCGCTCGCCCGTCAGCAGCAGGTCCATCGCCGTGCCGTGCCCGACCAGGCGCGGCAGGCGTTGCGTGCCTCCACCACCGGGAATCAGGCCAAGCCCGGTCTCCGGCAGCGCGAAGGTGGCATCCGGCGAGGCAAAGCGGATATCGCACGCCAGCGCCAGCTCCATGCCGCCGCCCATGCAATAGCCATGAATGGCGGCGATCACCGGCTTCTCGGTGCTGTCCAGCGCTTCGATCCAGCGCGCCCGTTCCATCCGCCGCCGCACCTGGAGCGAGGTCTCGTCGCCGCGCCGCTCCTTGATGTCGGCGCCGGCGCAGAAGCCCCGATCGCCCTCGCCGCGGATCACGATCACGCCAATGGCGGAGTCGGCATCCAGCTCGGCCAGGGCCTGCGGCACGCCACGCCGGATCTCGTCGTTGATGGCATTGATCTGCCCCGGCCGGTTCAGCACGATCCAGCCGATCCTGCCTTCGCGTTCCAGCCGCACAGCCGGCTCCGTGGCGGCCCCTGGCAGGTCGGCACCCGATGTCGCCTTGGCCTCGCTTTCGCTGATGGCTTTCATGATGCTCACAGCTCGTGGAATTCAAACAACTGGCCGCGCACGTCCGCCGGGTCGACCCGGATCAGCGACTTGCCGCCCACGGCTTCGCATTCCTCGATCCAGGTAAAGCGGGTGCCGCACGCGCGCAGGTCTTCCGCCTTGGCCGCCAGCCCGTTCACCGCAATGCGGATGTAGTAAGGGCCGGGGCCCCAGGAATTCAGGTAAAGGCCGGCATCGCTGTTCCAGCGCGTGGCCTCGATCACGTCCAGCGTGGCGCTGTTGGCCAGCGCGCATTTCATGGTCGCCTTGCGGTAGCCCTCCTTGGTCAGTTCCTGCACCGGGCCGCTGGACTCCCAGTCGAGATTGGCGGAGACGCGGCGCAGGGTTTCGTCCAGGTCCCGCACCAGGTAGCCGCGCGCGGACACGCGGATCATCTGGCCCGGTTCCGGATTGACCACTTGCGGCGCGGGTACCGCGAACGTCTCGGGCGGCAGTTGCAGCGGCTCGTTTGCCATCACCTCGATGCACAGGCCGCCGTCCACGGACGGCTCATAGTGCGGGTCCTCCGGCGTGACGCCAAGCCATAACCTGTCGAACGGCATGTCCGGCGTGCGCTGCGCCAGCCGGAAGCGCAGCCTGCGGCGCATCAGCTTGTCCACCAGCACGGCCAGGCGCTCGCTGGGCAGGGTCAGCACGATGGAGTGCGTCAGCATCGGGCGGTGCTCGCCCTGGTACGCCTTCAGGCTATCCAGGAACTCGTGGAACATCGGGTCGCCCTGGTTCGGCCTATCGAGATGCCATTGCGGCTCGATTCGGGTGGGCGAGATGGCCAGCGACTTGTGCACGCGCAGGAAGTGCGCGATGTAGGGATGGTCATCGAACGCCTGGCGCCAGCGCGGGTGGCTGTGGATACCAAGCTTGGACACCAGCAGCTCTGTCATGCCATCGGGGTCCGGCATCATCATGTCGGCGCTCATCAGCAAATCGAACATTGTTCTCTCCAGTCGTTTTCAGGAATAGTCAATTGGCCACGTGATGCGGCTGCGGCTGCGGCCGCGGTTGCGGCGCGGGAGCCGGCACGGGCGGCTTCGGATTGAGCAGGAAATGCGACAACGCGGGGATCAGAATCAGCGCGCCGAGCATGTTCCACAGGAACATGAACGTCAGCAGGATGCCCATGTCGGCCTGGAACTTGATGGGTGACCAGACCCAGGTGATCACCCCGGCGGCCATCGTCAGCCCGATCAGCGCGACCACACGGCCGGTGAAATCGAGCGAGCGCCGGTAGGCCTGCGCCAGCGTGGCGCCGCGCCGCTGCATGGCGATCTGGACGCTGAGCAGGTACAGCGCATAGTCCACGCCCACACCCACCCCGACCGCGATCACCGGCAGCGTGGCCACTTTCAGGCCGATGCCCAGCCATACCATCAGCGCCTTGCACAGGACGGTGGTAATGACCAGCGGGATCATGGCCACCAGCGTGGCGCGGATGCTGCGGAAGGTCAGCAGGCAAAGCAAGGCGGTGGCGCCATACACCGCGAGGTACATGGTGACGATGCCGTGCTCGACCTCGATATTGGTAGCCGCCTCGATGCCCGCGCTGCCGGCGGCAAGCAGGAAGCGCGTGGGCTTCTTGGCATCCGCCGGGGTATTGTTCTGCAGCGCGAAGTCATTGGCCGTGCGCAGCACGCGGGCCAGGGTGTCGGCCTTGTGGTCGCCAAGATAGGCAATCAGCGGCGTGACCGAGCAATCCCGATTGGTGATATCGGGCGTGGCGATCATCGCCGCGGAGACCGCCGCGTTGGTGATCTGCTGGTCGCGGCTGAGCGTCATCCATTTGCCATTGCCTTCGGCCAGGCCGGCGGTGATGAAGCGCGTGGTCTCGGCCAGCGAGCTGGTGCCCTGCACGCCGGGGGTCTGGCGCAGGCGTTGCGCCAGGCGGTCCATCAGTTGCAGGGATTCGTAGTAGCGGCAGCCATCCTCGGCGGTCTTCATGATCACCACGAACTGGTCGCTCGATAACCCGTAGTGCTGGGTGATATAGGCGTTGTCGCGGTTGTAGCGCGACTCGGTGCGCAACTCCGGCGCGCCGGGATCCAGGTCGCCGATGCGCAGGTCGCGCATCACGAACGCACTGACCACCGTCAGCACCGCAGTCACGCTGATGACCGCAAGCGCCGCCCGGCGCTCGGTCAGCCGGTCGAGCCCCTTCCACACCCTGGCCAGCAGGCCCTTGCCTTGCGCCACCTCGCCTTCATCCACCAGCGCGCGCTTTGCGGCGGCCGGGCTCACGCCGATATACGACAGCGCCACCGGAATCAGCACCAGCTTGGTAAAGATCAGCACCGTGACGCCGATGCTGGTCGTGATGGCGAGATCGCGGATCACCGGGATATCAATGATGATCAGTACCGCAAAGCCCACGATGTTCGTCAGCAGTGCCGTCAGTCCCGCCATGAACAGGCGGCGGAAGGTATAGCGCGCCGCCACGTACTTGTGCGTGCCGCGGCCTACGTCCTGCAGGATGCCGTTCATCTTCTGCGCGCCGTGCGAAAGGCCGATGGCGAAGATCAGGAACGGCACCAGGATCGAATACGGATCCAGCTCATAGCCCAGGATCTGCATCAGCCCAAGCAGCCAAACCACGCCCGCGACGGCAACCGTCACCAGCAGCACGGTGCTGCGCACACAGCGCGTGTACACGAAGACGAAGACCGCCGCTACCAGCACGGAGATGCCAAAGAACAGCATCACCTGCTTCAGTCCGGCGATCAGGTCACCGACAATCTTGCCAAAGCCAACAATATGCACGCCCACCCGGTCGCTCTCGAAGCTGCGGATCTTGGTCTCGAGCGACTGGGAGAACTCGCCATAGCTTAGGGGCTCGCCCGTCTTTGGGTGACGCTCCAGCAGCGGCGTGACGATCATGCTCGACTTCAGGTCGTTGGCCACCAGGCTGCCGACCACGCCAGCGCGGCCGATATTGGATCTCAGCTGGTCGACGGCCCGCTTGCTGCCGTCGTAGTCGGAAGGCATCACCGCGCCGCCGGTGATGCCTTCCTCGGTGACCTGCCGCCAGCGCACGCTCGGCATCCAGATCGACTTCATCCACGAGCGGTCCACGCCCGGTATCAGGTACAGCGTGTCGTTGACCTTGCGCAGCGTTTCCAGGTAGGCCGGGTCGTAGATGTCGCCGCTCTTGTTCTCCACGACAATGCGGATGCTGTTGCCCAGCCCGGGCAGTTCGGCCTTGTTGTCCAGGTAGTTGCGGATATACGGGCTGGAGGACGGAATCATCCGCTCGAAGCTGGCGTTGACCTGGATCTTCCATGCGAACAATCCAAGCACCAGCGTCGCCACTAGGCAAAACACCAGCGCCACCGCGCGGTGGTTGAAGATGAAGCGTTCCGCCAGATTGCCCGACTTCGGATCGAAGTCGCGAAGGTCACGGATGACCGGCATGGCGGGGTTGCCGATGGGTGCGCTCATCGTTGAGATCCTTGGTTAATTCGAGATGCGGCGCTCATGGGGCCGAGGGCAAGATGTCGACTACGCGCAGACCGTCGACGAGCGCCAGCACAAGGGCGCCCGACTCCGACGCCGTGGCGCCCATCACTTCGCTGGTGTAAGGCACCTGCAGCGGTACCGCCTTGCGACCATCGGCGGAAACCGAAAGCACCTGTCCGGCCTGCGAGACCAAAAGCAACCCCTTGGGATCCGTGGGCACGGCGGCCACCATGCTGGCGTCGATGCCGGTTTCGACCTTGTGCCAGGCTAGTCCTTCGTCCGTACTCATGTAGGCATTGCCGCGCAGGCCGTAGGCCAGCAGCCGGCCCGGGCTGGCATCCAGGCCGAAGAAGCTGCCTTCGTAAGGCGTGCTTACCTTGACGAAGCGGTCGCTCGCGCGGTCGAGCTTCAGCAGCAGCCCCTGCTCGCCGGCGATGTAGCGCTGCGCATCGTGACCGGCCACAGCGTAGAGATGCAGCCGGCTGTCGTTGTCGGTGTGCTCCATCCAGGGCGTCCAGGTCTTGCCACCGTCACCGGTGCGCAAGATCAGCCCGAACGCGCCAACCAGGAAGCCCTCGTTGGCATCGGTGAACGACGCATCGAAGAACGGCGTGGGCAGCACGTCCGGCGTGGCCGACTGCGCCGCCCAGCGCTCCACCTCCTGGCGGATCTTGCCGGCATCGGGCGCGCCGGCGCCCTCAGCATAGTGCTGGCGCAGCAGCTTGAGCAGCGCGCGCCCATCCAGCACGCGCTGCCAGCTTGCGCCGCCGTCCGTGCTGCGCAGCGCGACGGCGTCGTGCCCCACGGCCCAGACGATACCCGCGCCGCTGAACTTCACCGAAACCAGGTCGGACTGCACCGGACTGCCAACCTGGCTCCAATGCGCGCCGCCGTCGATAGACAGCGCAATGAAGCCGCGCGGACCAACAGCTACCAGCCGCTTGCCCTCCCGGGCCACGCTGCTAGCGGTAGCGCGCTTGTTAAGCTTGCCTGGTTGGACAGGTAGGTCGAGCACGTCGCGCATCGGGGCGTACTGGACGCTCTCGCTAGCATAGACGCCCAGGGCAGCCAGGACGCCAAGCGCAGCCGCCAGCCGCCACGGGAGGCGGCGCGAGGATCGCGCCCCTTCTGGCGCGGCAAGGGAACTAGGCAGTGGTTGCACGTTGCGGCTCCTGGTCAATGGCGGGGCATCAACGCGCGGTCTCGCGTGCTACCACGGCCTCGGGATTGAGCTCGCGCTCGCTCAATCGCGAGGGCTGGACAAAGTAGCCGGACTTCGACGCATCATTGATATAGGCGTAGATCCCCTTGTTGAAGTCGTAGATCGTGTTCTTCACGCCATACGGCTGGAGGTTTTTGCCGAAGAGCTGGATGGTTCCCTGGAACAGCGCCCGGTACAGTTCGCCGGACTGGTCGAACGCGTCATAGAGCGATGCGCCAGACCAGTCTTCGTCAAAGTAGTAGGTGCGCTTGGAGTACACGTGACGCTGGCCCGGCTTCAGCGTCGCCTCGACCACCCACACGCGATGCAGCTCCCAGCGTTCGCACGCCGGATTGACGTGCTTGGGCTGCAATGCGTCCTCGGACGTGCAGCTGTTGTACATCTTGTAGCTGTTGTAGGGGATGTACATCTCCTTCTTGCCGACCAGCTTGAAATCGAAGCGGTCCTGCTTGCCGGTGAAGACGAACAGTTCGTCGAACAGCGTCACGCCGCCCATGCTGCCTACCGGCGTGTCATATGCGAACTCCGGGGATTGCTTCACGCGGCGCTGGCCCGGCTGGTAGTTCCAGGCCTTGCGCGGCTTGTCGACCGGGTCGAGGTAGTCGATCAGGCCGGTCATCTCGCCGGCGCGGCGCGCGGGCACCTTGTTGTTGGAGTAGGTGCGCCAGATCATGTCCGGGTCGCGATCGGCCTGGTCGACCTGGTAGTAGACATAGTCCTGGAATGTGTACTGTTCCGAGGCCTGGGTCGGCTTGCCCGAGGAATCGACCACCCAGGTCGAGCCATGGTTGGAGACCATGGCGGTGTCCCCCATATAACGCAGGATGTGGTCCCACATCACTTCATTGCCGGTCTTGGGGATCGGGAACGGCATGCCGCCGCGGCAAGCCCTCTCGATCGCCAGGCCATCCTTGATGGTCTGGCATCCGGTGGCGTTGCGCACGGTCGCCTTCAGGATCTTTTCCGGAAAGGCCGCGCTGCGGTGCGTCGGGTAGACGTCGATGTAGTACGTGCCGGGATTCTTCTTGATCAGGTGCTTCTGCCCTTCGCTAAGCTTGGCAGCGTACTTGTCGACGTTCTTCGCGTCGATGCGGAACAAGGGCTTCTCGTCCTTGTACGGGTCGGGCCAGAAGCCGCTGTCCGGCTTGTAGTCGGCGGGCGCCTTGGTCAGGCCGCCGGTATAAGCCGGGATCGTGCCATCGGCATTTCCGGCCTTGACGGCGCCGAACTCGGTCAATGTCGTGCCGAGTTGCTTGGCTTCGTCAGCCGACACGGCCGCCATGGCACCGCCGCTGGCACCGATCAAGGCAGCGCAGATTGCATAGTGCAGTTTCATCAGGGTCTCCTGTCTGTTGTTGCGAGAGAGCGGCCTTAGAAGGCCGTCTTGAAAGTTAGGACCAGCCAGCCGCGGTCGGTGGCCCCCACGGCGCTGTTGAGCGCGCCGCCACCCACCGCGGTAGTACCTGCTGAGTTGTAGCGGGTCGGCACGAACATGTCGGAATAACGCAGGCCAAATTCGTACTTGGAGTGATAGGTCGCGGTTACGCCGACGGAATAGGACACCACCTTCTCGAAGCCGCCGCCGCCGGTGGGCGCCTTGCCCTTGATGCCCCAGTTGACCGTGAGCGGGACGCTCAGGTCCCAGCCGGCAAAGACGGCGAAGTACTGCGGCGTGAAATTCAGGGCTAGCTGGTAGAAGTTGTTGGTCGAGCAGGCATTGGGCGTCGCGGTGGTTTCGCAACCCTTATAGCCTTCGCCCCGGTAGAGGTTCTCGTTCTTGGTGATCTTGAGCAGATGGCTATAAGCGAACTCGGCCACCAGCACGCCAGTGTCCCACAGCGGCGTCTTGGGCAGGCCGTACATGCCGTTGACCACCCAGTGCAAGGTATCGCCGCGCGCGCCGGTATCGGTCGTCATCGTGGTCGCCGAGTTCAGGTGCGTGTTCTTGCGCATCGACAGGTCGGAGCCGACGATCACGGAGCCAAACTGGCGCGAGAAGCTCAGGCCGTACAACTCCACATCCTGTGCATAGTCGAAGCGGAACTGTCCGTTCGGCAGGAGCTGAATACCGGTCTCCGGCGTGTAGTCATTGAAGCGGCGATAGTAGACACCGATCTTCGAATCGATCGGGTCCACGTCGAACTTGGCGCCCACGCCCCAGTTGCCGGTGTTGCCGGGCTTGCCGCCGCCCGCGTTGTTCAGGGACGCGGTGGGGCTCACGCCAACGCGATCGACATAGGGTGCCGTATCCGCGCCCATCAGGTAGGTGCCACCGTAGGGAACGCGCGTCGGCTTCCACTCGTAGAAGTACTGGCCGAACAACGAGATCTTGTCGGTGACCTGAGCCTTGAACGAAACCTGGCCCAGAGGCAGGAAGACCTCCTTGGTCTCGATGCCGGGGCTGTTGACCGCTTTCACGCCGTCGATCGGCGCCTGCGAATACGAAATGGCGTGCGCGCCAATCAACAAGCCCTCGCCCCATGAGAGCGCGTGCCGACCCACCTTGACGTTGACCGGCACATCGCCAAGGTTGAAGTTGGACCAGGCAAAAGCATCCAGCAACTCGCCCGACGGCCCGTTCATGTAGCGCCCGACCTGCGCGTTGTAGTTGTTGCCGAAATAGCTGGTCGGGAAGCCTGCGGGCGATTTGACCGAGCGGTCGCTGTAGGCGTCGTCGTACCAGCCGGAGGCGCTGATGCGCGCACCTACCTGGCCTTTATAGTTGGCGTCGGCTTCGCTCAACAGATCGACGCGGTTGGTGACGATCGAGTGCTTGCCAAACTTGCTGTCCGACTCGTCGTAGGTCGGGTTGGACAGCAGCCTGGAGTCCTGCCCTTCCATCCGCATGCCCAGGTTGTAGCGCACGGTGTTGTCCCAACGCAGCTTGAAATCCGTGTTGCCCGTATCGACTTCGAATGCCGCAGCGCTCCCGCCATATGCCAGGGCCAGGGCCACCACCATGGCCCGCGGCGCCAGGGCCGCGCACCGAACGTTGTTGCTCCTATTCATCTGCCGTCTCCATCCCGTTTTCTTTTGTGAGGTCGCTTCGCACCCGGGCCTGCACCAAGGTGTCGGTCGCGCGCGGCCGGATCGTGCCGAGTCCTCTTTTTTTCGCTTCCAGCCCCACTCCCCCTGCTACTGCCGTGGCCAGCGCGAAGCTCGTATCGAGGTGGCCCGGATCCTGTCAGCGGCGCGCCGGAAGACCGCCGCGCCGCTCTCGATGCCCCTCCACACAAATTCTAATGTGCGATACGAATTTTGACTTTAGAATTTTTTGCAGGATACCCCGAGTTTTTACCTAGATCTTGCAAGGGGCTTTTGACCCAATCCCAAGGTGTCGCGCCACCGATATCACCACGCCTCCTGCATCCGTTCGCGCGTAGTCAGAGCACCTATGCGCGCCCCGTTTATGGCATCGACCGCTGGCCATTCACGATGGCACGCAAGTGCTTTCCCACGTGCAAAGGACGAAAGCCATCGGCATGCCAGCGGCTTGGCACGCAACAGACAAGGCTGCGATACGGAAAATTGGTGTGGCCTGCCGCTCAGGGCGGCTTGCGGCCAACGCAGAGGCCAGGGACAGCGCGGCAGCGATGGCTGTCTAGCACCAGACCAATGACCGTATCCGATGTGGTACGACCGATGGCGGATCGTGACGAGCACGGCCCCGGCAAGGCCTGGAACCCTGGCTGCGCGTGGCCATGTGAGCGGTGGGTACTGCTCGGCACTTGGACTCCTCCTAGCGGCTGCCCCTGCGCTGCTGTGTGGCCGGCGCGCCTGCATAATTGGTCTGGTGACCCAATAATAGAGAGTTTTTGACCCAGATCAAGCCTGGACTGGCCCGGGAAATCCCTATGTTTTGGCTTATATCGACACATTTTACATAAAAGTGTTTAATAAAACAGACAATGTCGGGGCTACCTAGTACTTCCCGTACTACATTTATTTGGTTCCGTGACCTATGCTAGGCTCCAAGATCATGCGCCACGGAGCACGATCTCTATGGCTTGATGAAACCTGCGAAGAAAAAGAGGACGCGCCACGCGATCACGCACGCCAACTCAGGCTTGCCGCGACGGCCTGATAGGCCGCCCGGGATGAGAGGACACTGGGATTTCAATCGATGAAGGAACTCACGATCACGTCTGCCGATATCCTCGGCAACAAGGAAGACAACGCGCCCAGGCGCCGTGGCAACAGGAACACCCGAGTCCCCGAAATCCTGGAGGTCGCGACCAGGGTCTTCGCGGCGGAAGGCAGTGCTGGCTTCACGCAGCGCCGCATTGCCAGCGAAGCCGGTATCCGGCTGAGCACGCTTCAGCACTACTTCGGCACACGCGAAGAACTGTTGCGCAGCACGATTGAAGCGCGCTCTAGGCGGTCGTTCGAGCTCTACCGCACGCTGCTCAAGGACCGGAGCCGGTCGCCGGACACCTTGCTCGATGCCATCGTCGACAACGTTTTCACGGCGCTGGACGGCTCGGATGCCAGCGTGGGGGCGTTTGCCCTGCAATGCTGGAGCCTGGCGGAGAAAGAGGAGTTTGCAAGGGAGGCTGTGGCGGAGATCAACGCGGAACTGCAGGACATCTTCGCCACCGTGGTGGCAAGGGTGAATCCGTCGCTGTCAACGGCCGAATGCTCCCTTCGTGGCGCGCTGATTCTTTCGCACCTGCTGGGCCTTGTGATCTATGCGCGCCGGGCCGGGCATAACGCGCCTGACCCCGAGGACTTGCGCGTGGCCACCAAGGTGGTCTGGAAGGCGCTGAGCAAGGCCTCCTAGCAAACGGAGGCCGAACGCGGATGAGCGGATGGCGGAACTGGCGCGCTATCGCGAGGCATACAGCCTGCCGTCAATGCCATTGCCAGACGAGGATCGCCCGATCGTGCTAGCGATCATTGGCAAGGTAAAGCCCTTGTCACGCGGCGCACTGCACCTGGCGCTCAAGAATATCTTTGCGCTATCCGCCCAGCGGTCGTGCGCGCGGCCACGAATGGGCAAGCCGGGCCGAGGTACTGGCCAGCGCCTCGGCGCACTGGCTACGTCATACCGCGGGCTCGCATATGACCGACCAGCAGGTGGACCTGCGGTTCGTGAGGGACAATTTCGGGCACGCTTCCATCGCCACGACCAGCGCTTATCTGCATACGGAAGACGATGCGCGACACGAAGCCACGCAGGAGCGCCATCGGATTGGCTGGAAGCGCTAGCACTGGCCGCCGTCGCGTCACGCTAGCCCCTGAGCCTCACACAAGGCCCGGCGACCGAGTCAGGCAAGCCAAGCATCACTATAGTGGCGCTGATGCCTGTACTGCACCACATCTGCGCCAATTTGTGGCGCAGTTAGCCAAACTGCGCCACAATCGCGCCATCGCCTGAACGAACTGCGCCACAGCCCACATGTCCACCGCAAATGCACTGCTAGAAAGTGTTCGGAAAGCCTCCGCGGGATTGATGCTCGCGGAGTTGCTGGCACAGCATCCAGACGTTGCGCGACGGACAGCACAACGCTGGATCAGCCAGTTGATCGAGAGTGGGCAGATCAGAGCGGTCGGCGAAGGGCGCGCCCGCCGTTATCTTGCGCTACAAACGGCAGCGATTGCCCCGGCTGCCACAGAGGAAGACCAGTTCCCAAGTTACATCCCGCTTTCCGCCGACAGCCGCGATATCGTGGCGTATATCGAGCAGCCTCTGGAGGCGCGGAAGCCCGTCGGTTACCAACGCGAATTTCTTGACGCCTATAGGCCCAATGTCACTTGGTATCTGTCGGAATCGCTTCGGCGTCAGCTACACAAGATGGGCAAGACCACGCAGGCTAATGCACCCGCTGGAACCTATAGCAGGGCAATTCTGAACCGGCTCCTGATCGACCTATCATGGGCGTCGAGCCATTTGGAGGGCAACACCTATTCCCGGCTGGACACCCGTGAGTTGATCGAGCACGGGAAAGCCGCGCAAGGCAAGGCGGCCATCGAAACCCAGATGATCCTCAACCACAAGACCGCCATCGAGTTGCTGGTGGAGAACATCGATACGGTCGGTTTTGACCGCTACACATTGATGAACCTACATAGCGCCTTGTCGGAGAACCTGTTGCCTAACCCTGCTGATGAAGGCCGGATTCGCCAGCATGCCGTGGACATTGGCAGAAGTGTCTACCGTCCCCTGTCGGCACCACAGCAGATCGACCAGGCGCTAGATGTCCTGCTCGAGAAGGTCAATCAGATTGCCGATCCCTTCGAACAGTCATTCTTCGTGATGGTACATCTGCCATACTTGCAGCCATTCGCCGACATCAACAAACGCACCTCGCGCCTGGTGGCCAATTTGCCGCTGTTCCGTGCAAACCTTTGTCCGCTCACTTTCCTCGATGTGCCGGAGCACGCCTACAGTCGCGCCATTCTCGGCATGTATGAGATGACCCGCGTCGAGCTGCTGCGCGATCTCTATGTTTGGGCCTACGAGCGGTCGACGCAAGAGTATCTGGCTATCAAGCAGGATCTGGCAGAACCGGACCCGCTGCGCCTTGCCTGGCGTGATGTGATCAAACAGACGATCCGGGACGTCGTGATGCAGCCCAATCAGGATGCGTTTTCCGTAATTCAGCAATCCGTCATAGCAAAAGTGCCGGACGCTGATCGTTACAACGTACAAGCACTGATCGTGGAAGAACTCCGGCGACTGCACGAGGGCGTGCTGGCCCGCTACGGCTTGCGCCCCTCCGAGCTCACCGCTTGGAAGACAGCCCAAGTAACGCGACCATCGCCCTGATTGCATTGCGCAGCGTGGGGTAACAAGCGCGCACCCTTCTCATGCTGGTCAGTACTGCCGGTATCCCTCGCATCGCTTGATGTCTGGCTTCTTCATTTCGTGTCGCCTGATCTGGCCCTATTGTAGCTTCCGGGAGAGAGCGTCGGGGCGACGATCAACGCGGCGATTTTTCCGCTTGGCTGCGCGAGCATCCTTTGATCATCAAAATGCGATTAATTGCATTTTCTGCATCAAGGGGATGCTCGCCATGCACAACTATGCTCGCCGTGCCCACGGTCGCAGAGCCAGGCGAAATCGCTACGTTGATTGTCACCCCGACTCCCACTCCCTAAAACTACCTGTTGAGGGACCGGGTATAAATCGCCGCACCTTCCCAGTCCGATCGTAGGTCGCTCGATTGCCGGATCAATCGTTGTAATAACAATTATTTTCGGACCGCCCGGCGCCCTAGTACAACATCCCGGAAATAGCTTGAATAAATAATCGCCTCGGATATCATGGCGGGATGAGTCGAGGCCGCTATGCAACGCCAGTGAAGCTGGCGAAGAAAGAAAGACAGGAACTGTTATCGCTGATCGAGCGCAAGACGGCGCCGCAGCGAGATGTGATGCGCGCGCGAATCGCGTTGTGGGCCCACGAGGGCCACGCCAATACAGTCATTGCGCGGGAACTGGGTGTATCGGTGCAAACGGTCTGCCTGTGGCGCAAGCGTATTGCCCAGCAAGGTGCCCAAGGCATTCGCGAGGGCGAGCGCAGCGGCCGTCCGCCGCGCATCACGCACGAGGCGCGACTACAGTTGATCGCGCTGGCTTGTGAGACGCAGGAACCTGAGGGGCGGGTCACGCCTACGCTCGATGAGATTGTGGCGCGCGCCGTGGAGCGTGGCGTTGTCGAGCAGATCAGCCGCAGCCAAGTGCAGCGCATTCTGCAGGCCGGCGACGTGCGTCCGCACCGGGTCCAGCAATGGCTACATAGCCCAGACCCCGCCTTTCGCGAGAAGGTCAACGGCATTTGCAAACTGTACCGCAAGGCGCCGCGAAACGCGGTGGTGCTCAGTATCGACGAGAAGACCGGCATTCAGGCCATCGAGCGTAAGCACCCGGGACGGGTACCCGCGCCGGGGCGGCTGCGTCGGCGTGAGTTTGAATATATTCGTCACGGCACCCAGGCGTTGATTGCGGCGCTTGACGTGCATACCGGACAGGTGCTGGCAGACTGCCGCGACCGGCGCACCCAGGACGATCTGGTCGCCTTCATGGAGCGCGTGGCAAGCGCGTACCCGGGCAAACAGGTGCACGTCGTCTGGGACAACCTGAACACACATTGTGCCCAGGCCGTCTGGCAGGCGTTTAACGCGCGGCACGATGAGCGGTTTCACTTCCACTTCACGCCGTTGCACGCAAGTTGGGTCAATCAGATCGAACTCTGGTTTGCCCGCTACACGCGCCGGGTACTGCGCCATGCGAGTCACACCAGCATCGCGCACCTGCGCGAGCGCACAGAGCAGTTTATCCGCGCGCACAATCAGGCGGCACGCCCGTTCAAATGGAGCTTCCGGGGCTATCCGCTGCAAACCGGCGCATCGTAATCGGTCGGAGTAGGAATGCCAGTCACCCAGCACCCCCTCCACAGATCCGTACGAGCGGAATTACCGCATACGGCTCCTGCCTTGGGTCGTAACAATCAGACGCTGGTTCGGATAGGGATGGCAAATGTGAGTACAGGGCAACCAATGGGCAACGAGCCGATTCATCTGCTGCCAGCGCAGTCGGCTTTTCTGACTTCGGCGGTGCAATGCGCGATACCACACGCGGGCCACGAGCGCCCGGAAGCGGGCAAGACGCGGCCCGTTCCGCGGCACGCCGAAGTACCGCATGTGTCCATTTACCACGGACCCCAAGTACTTGCCTTGTTCCGCGATGGTCTGGTGCATGCGTCGTCGCAGTTGTTGCTTGACTGCCAGCAGCTTGGCGCGCATGCGCTTGGCGCTGGTCAGCCTCAGGACCGCAAACCGTCCCTTATGTGTCTTCCCACAGCAATGCGTGAATCCAAGGAAGTCGAAGGTCGGCGGCTTGCCCCCATTACGGCGTCGGCAGTTCTCGCGCGCGAAACGCCCGAACTCGATCAGCCGCGTTTTGCCCTCGTGCAGTTTCAAGCCGAAGCGGGCCATCCGCTCGGTCACCTCGCGCTGGAAACGCTCAGCGTCACCGATGTACTGGAACCCTGCGACCCAATCATCGGCATAGCGCACGATGACCATATCGCCTTCGGCATGCCGCGCACGCCACTGCTTCACCCACAGGTCGAACGCGTAATGGAGATAGATATTGGACAGCAACGGGCTGATGCTTCCGCCCTGAACTGTCCCCACCTCGCTCTGCGTCAACCTCCCGTCTTCCAGCACACCAGCGTGCAGCCACTTCTTGATGAGCCGCACAACCCGTGTGTCCGCTACCCGGTGCTCGATGAATCTGACCAGCCAGTCGTGTTCGATTGTGTCGTAGAACTTGCTGATGTCCGCATCGAGTATCCAGTTCACCTTTCGTTGTTCCACCCCCACGCTCACGGCGTCCAGTGCGTTGTGCGCGCTCTTGCCGGGACGGAAGCCGTAACTGAACCCGAGGAAATCCTGTTCGTAGATTGCGTTCAGCACTTCGACCGTGGCGAGTTGGACGAGCTTGTCCTCCAGCGCCGGCACGCCCAGCGGGCGCTTGCTGCCGTCGGCCTTGTCGATGTACACGCGTCTGACAGGCTGGGGCCGGTAAGCCCCTCGGGCCAGCCGGTCGGACAGGTCCAGAAGGCGAGCCTCAAGGTCCAGTCCGTACGACTGCCACGTCTGACCGTCCACCCCGGCCGCCGCCTTGCGCGTCAGCGCAACGTAGGCTGCCCGCAGGCGGTCGACTGCGTAGATGTGATGCATCAGGGTGGTGAACTTCGCACCCGGTCGGCCTTTGGCCGTCTGTCGTATGCCGTCGAGCGCCGTTCCCATGTCATATGCCCGCCCCAATCTGCGGGACATGCGCGCTGCGACTGCATTGCCCTTGGCCCGCCGCCTTCCCTCCACCACCTCCGCCACCGCAGGAATTGCACCCGCAGTCTTGTTCGGCAGCTTCTCAGGTGTCGGGTCGGAGGAGGCGCGCTTGCGCGCTGGCCTCCGTCCGCCGCTCAAACCGTGCGTGCAGTTCTCCCGCACAC
>NZ_JBIUHC010000060.1:0-58062 GCF_044627735.1 Cupriavidus sp. CuC1
CGCTGGCACCAGCGCTGGCCACTGCCGGGGCCGGCGCGGCTGCGTCGGCCTTGGCGGCCTCAGCCGGCACCACGGAGGGTGCAGCGGCGGGTGCGGCAGGTGCCGCGGCCGAATCCTTGCCCGTGCCCTTCTGCACCTGGTCCAGCTTGGCGATCTCGGCGTTCTTCAGCTCGACCAGCCGCTGCATGTCGCCCACGTTCTTCTCAAGCTGCGCGAGGCGTGCCTCGGCTTCCTTGAGCTGCCGTTCCTTGGCGATATTGGCTTCGGCTGCCGCTGCAGCGGCGGCCTGGCTGCCACGATCGGGCTTGCTGAGCTTGAGTTCGTCGCGCGGTCCGGCGGCCGGTGCGGCTTGTTCCTGCACGCGCGCGGTGACGTTGCCCGACTGTTCGCGGCCACTGCTGGCCTCGACCGAGCGCCCCGCGGCCGCCGTAGCCAGGCGGCTGCGGTAGGCATTGAAGCCCTGCGTGCGCGCCACCACTTCGCGGCGTGCCGCGCGGGGCGTGACCGATTGCGCTTCCTTCTGGCTAGGCACCTTGAGCACGGCGCCCGCCTTGAGGCGGTTCATGTTGCCGCCGACGAAGGCGTTCGGATTGTTGCGATAGAGCGCGACCAGCATCTGGTCCAGCGATACTGAATCCTGTCCCTGGGAGGCCTCGCCGGCAATGGCGGAGAGATTGTCGCCGCGCTGCACGGTGTAGGTGCCGCCAGCCGCGCCAGCGCCGTCGGCCAAGGCCTGCGTGGCGGCGCGGTGCGCACGGGGTGGCGGGGCCTTGGCCTGGGGCCGTGGCGCCGGGCTGGCTGCCACGGGAGCCGGGGCCTGTACCGACGGAGCGGGCACGGGCGCGGCGCTTGGCGCGGGTGGGCTGGTGGCGCCGGATTCGTCGGGGGTGCCCGCCTGCACGACCGTGGCAGGCGAGAAAGTCTGGTTGGAAGGCTTGGCGCCTGCCGGGTCCAGCAGGAAGGTGTACGCGCGCGACACCTTGCCGCTCGCCCACGTCATGTCGACAAGGATGTCGACAAAGGGCTCGCTGAGCGGCTGGGTTGACCGGACCCGTGCCACATAGCTCCCATTGGGGCGGCGCTCGACCTGCAGCCGCAGGCTGCTGACCGCCGGCAGATACGTCAGGCCGGCCTTGGCATATGCTTCGGGCGACGCCAGCTTGACGGCCAGGCCGTCCGCTTCTTCCGCACTGACGCCACTAATATCGATTTCCGCTTGCAGCGGCTGACCCAGATTCGACTGTACCCGTAATTGCCCGAACCCCGCGGCATAAGCGGCCGGCTGCGAGAGCAGCAAACCGAGTGCCGTGAAGGCCAGCGTTGACCAGCGCTGGCGGGCGGTAGGCGCATCTTTCCGGCGATGTTGGCTCACACTCACCTTGTGCTCCGTTGTGTTCTAGTAATGAAATTAACTTAACATCAATGGTTTAGCGCAGCAAGTTAGCGTCCCGACTGAGCCCCGCGCCAACTCGTACGGACGTGCGGATGACCGCCCCGCAGCCCGGCATATGCCGCCTGTATTGTGACGCAACGCCGGGAAAAATAGGCGGCCAGGCGTGACAACGCCGCGCACAGGCGCGGCGTTGTTATCAAAGCCAGGGGTTTCTGTTGCCTTGCTGCAACGAAACCACGGACGCCTTGCGCGGAGCCTTAAGACATGGACTAAGACATGACTCAAGAGCGCCTTGGCGTGCAAGTCCCTGGCTCAGGCTTCGATCAAGATGCGCAGCATACGGCGCAGAGGCTCGGCGGCACCCCACAGCAGCTGGTCGCCGACGGTGAAGGCCGACAGGTATTCCCCGCCCATCTGCATCTTGCGCAGGCGCCCCACCGGAATGGTCAGGGTACCGGTCACGGCGGCCGGCGTGAGGTCGGTCATGCTGGCCTCGCGCGTGTTCGGCACCACCTTGGCCCACTGGTTGTTCTCGGCCAGCATGCCTTCGATCTCATCGAGCGGCACGTCGCGGCGCAGCTTGATGGTCAGCGCCTGCGAATGGCAGCGCATGGCGCCAATGCGCACGCACAGGCCGTCCACGGCGATCGGCGAAGCACCGGTCGCGCCCAGGAAGCCTTCGCCGCGACCCAGGATCTTGTTGGTCTCGGCGCCGGCCTTCCATTCTTCTTTCGACACGCCGTTGCCCAGGTCCTTGTCGATCCAGGGAATCAGGTTGCCGGCGAGCGGCACGCCAAACTGCTTGGTTTCATCGCCCGACAGGCCGTGCTGGGTTGCCAGGATGGTGCGGTCGATTTCCAGGATGGCCGATGCCGGGTTATCCAGCAGCGACTTGACCGACGCGTTGAGCGTGCCGAACTGCGTCAGCAGCTCGCGCATGTGTTGCGCGCCGCCGCCCGAGGCGGCCTGGTAGGTCATGGACGTCATCCAGTCGATCAGGTCGTGCTGGAACAGGCCGCCCAGGCCCATCATCATGCAGCTGACCGTGCAGTTGCCGCCGATGAAATTCTTGACGCCCTTCGCCAGCGCGTCCTTGATCACGCCAAGGTTGACCGGATCCAGCACGATGATGGCATCGTCCTTCATCCGCAGCGACGAAGCCGCGTCGATCCAGTAGCCCTTCCAGCCAGCTGCGCGCAGCTGCGGGAAAATCTCGTTGGTGTAATCGCCGCCCTGGGCCGTGAGAACCACATCGCACTTCTTCAGCGCTTCGATGTCGTTCGCGTCCTGGAGCTTGGTTTCATTCTTGGCCATGGCCGGGGCCTGGCCGCCAGCGTTGGACGTGCTGAAGAATACGGGCTCGATATGGTCGAAATCGCGCTCTTCCTGCATGCGTTGCATCAGGACGCTGCCGACCATTCCTCGCCAGCCGACGAGACCTACAATCATGACTAACCTCGGATGTGATTTGAACTTCCCCGCGCTTTCCTCGCCCGACGTGACTGCGCGGGGAAGACGAGCAGGCACGACGAACGATCTAGCCGATCGTTTTGGTAGTAATGGCTTTAATCGTCGTTGCGGTAAGCGGGTGGCCGTGCGAACCCAGGCCAACCGGGCTGCGGGTAGCAACCGGGGCGGCGATGGCAGTCGAGGGGGACTGGAAGATTCGGACCATCCGCAAAGTCTACACGATTTTGTGGCGCTGCCACACGGGGGAAATCGGGGACAAATGAAAGAAAAGGCGCCGCATGCGGCGCCTTTTCAACTTTAATGCGGCTTACAGTGCCGCGAGCACGGCCTCACCCATTTCACGCGTGCCGACTTGCTTGCAGCCGGGCGTCAGGATGTCGCCGGTGCGGTAGCCCTGGGCCAGCACCTGCTTGACGGCATTCTCGATGCGGTCTGCCTGCTCGGCACGGTTCAGCGAGAAACGCAGCATCATCGCCGCCGACAGGATGGTGGCCAGCGGATTGGCCACGCCCTTGCCGGCGATGTCCGGTGCCGAGCCGTGCGACGGCTCGTACAGGCCCTTGTTGTTGGCGTCCAGCGAAGCCGACGGCAGCATGCCGATCGAGCCGGTCAGCATGGCGGCCTCGTCCGACAGGATGTCGCCGAACATGTTGCCGGTGACGATCACGTCAAAGCTCTTGGGCGCCTTGATCAGCTGCATGGCCGCGTTGTCCACGTACATGTGCGACAGCTCGACTTCCGGATATTCCTTGTGCACGTCGATCACGACGTCCTTCCAGAACTGGAAAGTCTCGAGCACGTTGGCCTTGTCCACGCTGCACAGCTTCTTGCCGCGCTTGGCCGCGGCCTGGAAGGCCACGTGGGCGATGCGGCGGATTTCCGGCTCGCTGTAGCGCATGGTATCGAAGCCTTCGCGCGCGCCCTTGAAGGGGCCGTCCGGTGCTTCGCGCATGCCGCGCGGCTGGCCGAAGTAGATGTCGCCGTTGAGCTCGCGCACGATCAGGATGTCCAGGCCGGCCACCAGCTCGGGCTTCAGGCTGGAAGCGCCGGTCAGCTCCGGGTAGCAGATCGCCGGACGGAAGTTGGCGAACAGCTGCAGGTGCTTGCGCAGGCCGAGGATGGCCTGCTCGGGACGCAGCGGGCGGTCCAGCTTGTCGTATTTCCAGTCGCCCACGGCGCCAAACAGGATGGCGTCGGCTTCCTGGGCCAGCTTGAGCGTGGCGTCGGGCAGCGGATGGCCGCTGGCCTCGTAGCCGGCGCCGCCGACCGGTGCGGTTTCCATCTCGAACTTTTCGTCGAGCGCGTTCAGGACCTTGACGGCCTCCGCGATGATCTCGGGACCGATGCCGTCACCCGGCAGGACTGCGATTTTCATGCTTTGTCTTCCTTGTTTTGTCTCAGCGCACCAGCCGGCTTCAGCCGACCACGCGATTGTTCAACCACGGCATCTTGGCCACGCGCTCTGCCTCATAAGCCTTGATCTTGTCGGCATGGCGCAGGGACAGGCCGATATCGTCGAAGCCGTTGAGCATGCAGTACTTGCGGAACGGCGCGATGTCGAACGGGTAGCTATCGCCACCCGGCGTGATCACCAGCTGCTTGTCGAGATCGATGGTCAGCTTGTAGCCGCTGAACGCATTGGTCTCGTTGAAGATATGGTCGACCTGCAACTCGGTCAGCACCACCGGCAGCAGGCCGTTCTTGTAGCAGTTGTTGAAGAAGATGTCGGCAAAGCTCGGCGCAATCACGGCGCGAAAGCCGTACTGCGTCAGCGCCCAGGGTGCGTGCTCGCGCGAGCTGCCGCAGCCGAAGTTGCGGCGGGCCAGCAGGATCGAGCCGCCCTGGTAGCGCGGCTGGTTGAGCACGAAATCCGGATTCAGCGGACGGCGGCTGTTGTCTTGCCCGGGCTGGCCCACATCCTTGTAGCGCCATTCGTCGAACAGGTTCGGGCCGAACCCGGTGCGCTTGATCGACTTGAGGAATTGCTTCGGGATGATGGCGTCGGTGTCGACGTTCTCGCGGTCCAGGGGCACCGTGAGCCCGCTGTGTACAGTGAACTTATCCATGGTCGGTTCCTTACTTCTTTGCCGCGCTTTCGAGGGAGCGGCCTGCGGCCTGTGTGTCCTTGCCAAGGCCGGCCATCGTATGGCAGCCGGCCAGTTGCAGCATGCACACGCATGCGAGCAACACGATCAGGGCTTGTTTCATGATGAGCCTGCGCGAATCAGCTGAGCTGGCGGATATCGACGAAGTGGCCTTCGATGGCTGCCGCGGCAGCCATCGCCGGGCTCACCAGGTGAGTCCGGCCACCCGCGCCCTGGCGCCCCTCGAAATTGCGGTTCGAGGTGGAGGCGCAGCGCTCGCCCGCTTCCAGGCGGTCGGCATTCATGGCCAGGCACATCGAGCAGCCCGGCTCGCGCCATTCGAAGCCGGCGGCCTTGAAGACCTTGTCCAGCCCTTCGCGCTCGGCTTGTTCCTTGACCAGGCCCGAGCCCGGCACCACCATCGCCAGCTTCACGTTGGACGCCACGCGACGGCCCAGCTTCTGCACGACCCACGCAGCGGCGCGCATGTCTTCGATACGGGAGTTGGTGCAGGAGCCAATGAAGACCTTGTCGATCTTGATGCTGTCCACCGGCACATTGGGCTGCAGGCCCATGTACTCCAGCGCGCGCTCCATGGCGTTGCGCTTGTTCGGGTCTTTTTCCTTCTCGGGATCCGGCACGCGGTCCTCGATGCTGACGACCATCTCGGGCGAGGTGCCCCAGGTCACCTGCGGACGGACCTCTTCCGCGCGCAGCTCGACCACCTGGTCGAAGTGCGCACCGGCGTCCGAATGCAGCGTGCGCCAGTAGCCTACGGCCTGCTCCCACTCCGCGCCCTGCGGCGAGAACGGGCGGCCCTTGACGTATTCGAGCGTGACATCGTCCACCGCCACCAGGCCAGCGCGCGCCCCGGCCTCGATGGCCATGTTGCACACCGTCATGCGCCCTTCCATGCTCAGGTCGCGAATGGCCGAGCCGGCGAACTCGATGGTGTAGCCGGTGCCGCCCGCGGTGCCGATCTTGCCGATCACCGCCAGCACGATGTCCTTGGCGGTACAGCCGCGCGGCAGCTTGCCTTCCACGCGCACCAGCATGTTCTTGGCCTTCTTGCCCAGCAGTGTCTGCGTGGCCAGCACGTGCTCCACCTCGGAGGTGCCGATGCCATGCGCCAGCGCGCCGAACGCACCGTGCGTGCTGGTATGCGAATCGCCGCACACCACCGTCATGCCCGGCAGCGTGGCGCCCTGCTCCGGCCCGATCACGTGCACGATGCCCTGGCGCAGGTCGTTCATCTTGAACTGGGTGATGCCGTACGCGTCGCAGTTGTTGTCCAGCGTATCCACCTGCAGCTTCGACACCGGATCCGAAATGCCCTGGCTACGATCGGTGGTCGGCACGTTGTGGTCCGACACCGCCAGGTTGGCGCTGATGCGCCAGACCGGGCGCTGCGCCAGCTTCAGGCCTTCGAACGCCTGCGGGCTGGTGACTTCGTGCAGCAGATGGCGATCGATGTACAGCATCGTGGTGCCGTCATCCTCGACGTGCACGGTGTGGTCATCCCAAAGTTTGTCGTAAAGCGTCTTGGCCATGATGCAGGGGGGGCGGGCCGGGACCGTTTGGTACAGCACGGTTGGCGGCGTCGCGCGGTAGTTTGGGGGATTTTTCGCAGGAATGCGGGCAATGAAATGCGGCTTGCTGCGATGCTTGACTTCGCAATCGATTATGCCACAGCGATATTGGGAGACTGGGCCCTGGCCGGCCTGGGAGGCGGCGGCCATGTAATGTGATTGGCGAAAGGGGGATTTCGCCGATGGCGAAAAGGCAGGCTTGGGGGGGCTGGCAGAGCCTCAAATTCCAGACGGTTGGCCCATTCGGCGGCTTCGTTCAGTGCATCAGGTTTGCTCCCCTCTCCCACTTGTGGGAGAGGGGTTGGGGGAGAGGGCGGGCGCTCGATATGCCGTCGGAATCGCAACCATTGGCTTCGCTTCAAGTGGCTCCTAACTAAGCCACCCCTCTCCCCGGCCCTCTCCCCCTGAGGGGAGAGGGAGAGACAGCCTTCGTCATAGCGCGCGGCTTTGGCCCCTTCGGCGGCGCCGGCGAGCGCTTCGGGGGCGGGGTTCAGCCGCCCAGGTAAGCGCTCTTGATGCGGTCGTTGGCCAGCAGGTTGGCCCCCGTGTCCGCCAGCACCACGCGGCCGGTCTCCAGCACATAGCCGCGATCCGCCACGCCCAGCGCCTTGTTGGCGTTCTGCTCGACCAGGAACACAGTGACGCCTTCGTCACGAATGGTCCGGATGATGTCGAAGATCTGCGCGATCACCAGCGGCGCCAACCCTAGCGTGGGCTCGTCCAGCAGCAGCAGCCGGGGCCGGCTCATCAGCGCGCGGCCGATGGCCAGCATCTGCTGCTCGCCGCCGGACATGGTGCCGGCACGCTGGGTGGAGCGCTGCTTGAGCCGTGGGAAGAGCTTGTAGACGTGCTCGACGCCCGCCTCGATCTCGTCGCGCTTGCCGAAGAAGGCACCCATTTTCAGGTTCTCCAGCACGGTCAGGCTGGGAAACACGCGCCGCCCTTCCGGCGAGATTGCCATGCCGAGCCGCATGATCTCGTGCGTGGGGCGCCGCGTGATGTCCTGTCCTTCGAACATCACGCGCCCGCTGGACGCGCGCGGCGAGCCGCACACGGTCATCATCAGCGTGGTCTTGCCGGCGCCGTTGCTGCCGATCAGCGTGACGATCTCGCCCTTGTTCACCTCAATCGATACGCCAGACAGCGCTTCGATCGCGCCGTAATGGGTATGGACTTGTTCCAGCTTCAGCATCAGTCCTCTCCCAGGTAAGCCTTGATCACGCGCGGGTCGTTGCGCACTTCGGCCGGTTTGCCGACCACGATCGGGCGCCCGTGCTCCATCACCAGGATGCGGTCGGACACGCCCATCACCAGGCTCATGTCGTGCTCGATCAGCAGCACCGAGATCTTGTACTCGCGCCGCAGTTGGTCGATCAGCTGCGACAGCTCGACCTTTTCCTGCGGGTTGAGCCCGGCAGCCGGCTCATCCAGCATCAACAGGCGCGGGTTGGTGATCATGCAGCGCGCGATCTCCAGCCGGCGCTGGTGGCCGTACGACAGCGTGCCCGCCTCGCGGTTGGCAACGCCGCGCAGGCCCATGCGTTCGAGCCACAGCGCCGCGCGTTCCAGCGCCTCGCGCTCGGCGCGGCGGTAAGCCGGCGTGGCAAACAGCCCGCGCAACAGACCGGAGCGCACCTGCAGGTGTTGCGCCACCAGCAGGTTCTCAACCACCGTCAGTTGCTTGAACAGGCGGATGTTCTGGAACGTGCGCACCAGGCCGCGGCGCGCCACCTGGTGGCTCGGCAGGCGGGCGATCGAGTGGCCGTCCAGCATGACCTCGCCGGCGGTCGGCTTGTAGAAACCGCCCACGCAGTTGAACACCGTGGTCTTGCCCGCGCCGTTGGGCCCGATGATGGCGAAGACTTCATCGCGGCGCACATCGAAATCGATGCCGTCGACCGCCAGCAGGCCGCCGAAGCGCATCTGCAGGCCGGAGACTTTCAGCAGTTCCGCTGATTGAACTTGGCTCATTGCGGCAACTCCACATGGGGGCGGCTCGCGGGCAGCAGGCCCTGCGGACGCCACATCATCATCAGCACCATCACCAGGCCGAAAATCAGCATGCGGTACTCGGCAAAGCCGCGCGCCACTTCCGGCAGCGCGGTCAGCAGGATGGCGGCCAGGATCACGCCCAGCTGCGAGCCCATGCCGCCCAGCACCACCACCGCCAAGATCAGCGCGGACTCGATAAAGGTGAACGATTCGGGATTGACCAGGCCCTGACGCGCGGCGAAGAACGCGCCGCCCAGGCCGGCAAACGCCGCGCCCAGCGTGAATGCCGACAGCTTGATGCGGGTCGGGTTCAGGCCCAGCGAACGGCAGGCGATTTCATCTTCGCGCAGGGCTTCCCACGCGCGTCCCATCGGCATGCGGATCAGCCGGCTGGTGACGAACAGCGTGAAGCCCACCAGCAGCAGCGCCAGCAGGTAGAGGAAGATCACCATGTGCTCGCCGCTGTAGTCCCAGCCCAGCAACTCGTGGAAGGTCTTGACCCCCTCCACGCTGGCGCTGCGCGCCATCTCGATGCCGAACACGGTGGGCTTCGGGATGCCCGAGACGCCATCCGGGCCACCGGTGAGGCTGGTCAGGTTGTTGAGCAGCAGGCGGATGATCTCGCCGAAGCCCAGCGTGACAATGGCCAGGTAGTCGCCGCGCAGCCGCAGCACCGGAAAGCCCAGCACGAAGCCGAACGCCGCCGACATGCACGCGGCGATCGGCAGGCACTCCCAGAAGGTCAGCCCGAAGTACTGGTTGAGCAGCGCGTAGGTGTAGCCGCCGACCGCGTAGAAGCCGACATAGCCAAGGTCCAGCAGGCCGGCATAGCCCACCACGATATTCAGGCCCAGCCCGAGGATCACATAGATCAGCGCCAGCGTGGCCACGTCCACCGCGCCGCGCGAGCCGAACAACGGAAACACCAGGCCAACCGCCAGCAGCAGCCAGATCACCTTGCGCTGCTGGGTCGCGCCCAGCGCGGGCAGGCTCGGCACCTTGACGCCGGCCGTGGCGCGCTGGAACAGCGGCTTGAAGAGCTGAAACAGGAAGACCGCGCCCACCGCCAGCCAGACCGGCTTCCAGTGCGGCTCGAGCACGACCTTGTAGCCATCCAGCTTCAACTGCAGGCCGAGCACGGGAATGGTCAGGATGGCCGTCATCACGGCCGCGACGATGGCGTTCTTCAGGGTCTGCCCTGCCGGAGCGCCCTGCGCCACGATAATCGGCGTAGTAATAGCTTGTGTCATAGCGTCCTCACACCTTTTCAACGTCAGGCTTGCCCAGCAGCCCGGTCGGGCGGAACAGCAGGATCAGCACCAGCAGGCCGAAGGCCACCACATCCTTGTACTCGGCCGGCATATAGCCGGAAGCAAAAGTCTCGGCAAGGCCCAGCAGCACGCCGCCGAGCATGGCGCCCGGGATGCTGCCGATGCCGCCCAGCACGGCCGCGGTAAAGGCCTTGATGCCCGCCACGAAACCGATGTACGGATTGAGCTTGCCGATGGTCAGGCCGATCAGCACGCCGCCCACCGCCGCCAGCATCGCACCCAGCACAAAAGTGAAGGAGATCACGCGGTTGGTGTCGATGCCGAGCAGGTTGGCCATGCGCATGTCTTCGGCGCAGGCGCGGCAGGCGCGGCCCATGCGCGAGTGGCCGATAAACATGGTCAGCGCGATCATCAGCACCAGCGTCACGCCGACGATCAGCAGGCGCGAATACGGTATGGTCACGGTGAAGTCGCCGCCCATCTGGAACTCGATGGCGCCGGAGATCAGCACCGGCACGGACATGTCGCGCGCGCCCTGCCCGATCTGCACATAGTTCTGCAGGAAGATCGACATGCCGATGGCGGAGATCAGCGGCACCAGCCGAGGCCCGCCGCGCAAGGGCCGGTAGGCCACGCGCTCGACAGCGAAACCATACAAACCGGTGACCAGGACGGACACCAGCAAGGCGGCGCCCAGCACCAGCGGCAGCGGATAGCCCGCGCTTGCGCCGATGGCGGTGAGCGTCACCAGGCCCACATAGGCGCCGATCATGTAGATCTCGCCGTGGGCAAAATTGATCATGCCGATGATGCCGTAGACCATGGTGTAGCCAATGGCGATCAGCGCATAGATCGCACCCAGCGTCAGGCCATTGACCAGTTGCTGGGTGAACTGTGGAAGGAACTCGTTCATGCGGGAAGCCCCATAACTTTGAAGCTGGAGAACCCGGCGTTGCAGGAGGTGCGCAAGCGCCGGGCCGGCTCCGTAATGCCGGATATGCCCAGGCCCCGAACGCGGCGGATAAGCCGCGCCGGCCGGACAACCGGACCCCGATACCAAAACGCCCCGCTCAAGCCATGAGCGGGGCGCGCAAAGCCAATGTGCGGCTTAGTTGGCAGCGGTCTTGGTGGCGTCCTTGTGCCAGGTGAACACGACGAACCTGAACGACTTCAGGTCGCCCTGCGCGTCGTACTCAACCTTGCCGATCGGGGTCTGGAAGGCGTTCTTGTGCATATAGGCGGCAACCTTGGCCGGATCCGTGCTCTTGGCGCCGGCAATGGCGTCGCCGATGATCTGGACCGCGGCGTAGGCCGGCATCTGGAACGGGCCGTTGGCATCGCGCTTCTTGTCGGTGAAGGCCTTGACCAGTGCCGCGTTGGACGGATCGGCGGAGAAGTCGGCCGGCAGCGTGACCAGCATGCCTTCGGAGGATGCGCCGGCGATGGCCGTCACGTCCTTGTTGCCCACGCCTTCAGGACCCATGAAGGTCGCCTTGACGCCCTGCTCGCGCGCCTGGCGCAGCAGCAGGCCCATTTCCGGGTGGTAGCCGCCGAAGTAGACGAAGTCCACGCCCTGCGACTTGAGCTTGGTGATCACGGCGGAGTAGTCCGAATCGCCGGCGTTCACGCCCTCGAACACGGCCACCGGGATCTTGGCGCCTTCCAGGTCCTTCTTCACCGAGGAGGCAATGCCCTGGCCGTACGACTGCTTGTCGTGCAGGATCGCGACCTTCTTGGGCTTGACCTTGGTGATGATGTACTGGGCTGCGGCCGGGCCTCGCTGGTCGTCGCGGCCGATGGTGCGGAAGATGAACTTGCGCTTCTTGTTCTCGGTCAGCTGTGGCGCGGTGGCCGACGGGGTCACCATGACAACGCCTTCGTTCTCGTAGATGTCGGAGGCGGGAATGGTCGAGCCCGAGCACACATGGCCGATCACGTAATGGATCTTCTGGCTGACGATCTTGTTGGCTACCGCCACGGCCTGCTTGGGTTCGCAGGCGTCATCCATCAACACCACTTCGAACTTGTTGCCACCCGCGCCGCCGGCGGCATTGATCTGCTCGATGGCAGTCAGCGCGCCAGCCTTGACCATGTCGCCGTACTGGGCGACCGAGCCGCTCATGGGGCCGGCAATGGCAATCTTGACGGTTTCAGCGTGGGCAGCAGCGCCGAAAGCGCACAGGGCCGTGGCCAGGGAGATGGACGTAAGACGGGACAGCGTCATTCAGGAGCTCCTCGATTATGGTTGGGTCATGGGCTGAGACGGCATGACCTGCGCAATCGAACAACACCCGCGGGCTACAACCTGGGAAAGACGCCCGAGACGCGGAAGACGGGCCTGCAAGAAAAGAAGCATGTGCGGGGCCCGGCATGTGTCAGCCCTCCTATGCAACCCATGCACCGGAAGGCCTTGGTTCGGAAAGACAACGTTGATGCGTTCTCTATTGCGCAGGTGATTCGCCTGCCCCGCTCGCCTCAACGCAGTCCGGAAGGGTGGCCCGGCTGCTGTCGGCAAAGCAGCCCGCATTATAGGGTCAATTTCCGCGCGGGATGGCATATTTGCACAACAAATGAGGATCTTATTGGTAGTAACACAGCACAAATCATCGGAAATTGGCGTTATCGCCACCTTTCGCGCAATAAATCTTTTGCGTCGCACAAGTCCGGCTGCCCTTGGATGGCAAACGCTCTCGCGACGGCTGGGCACGTGGTAATGCTGCGGCGCCAACACGGGCCCAGGCGTGAATAGACACGCTTGGGCGCTACATCAGGAGATAGTCCGCAACCCAGTTGCCCGCGCAAGTTGCTGCACCCGCCATCAAGCCAGTGCGCACCGCGGATAGCCGGAAGGTGCCACGCAGCGGGCGTCCTCTGCAGATTGCAGTCAAGATGGGGATCAGCGTGAACACCACTGTCGTGCCGGCTATCTGCGCAAGGTACACGTGCCAAAGGTCCATGCTTGGCAATTCGACTTCCCCTCATCGCAACCATCATTTCGCTCGTGCGGCATTGAAGATGCCGCACACCTGATGTTTCGCACCTACAGACAGAACAGAATCGTTCTACGACATTGGCGTGCACGCCTGCAGGACATCCAACTGAACATAAGCCCAGGCAGAGCAAAAATCGATAAGAAAAATCTGCATGCCCTGGCCGCATTTTCTCTTTTCACTTGGAAAGACGTCAGAATCCTGGCCGGCGCAGCAATGGACGCACACGGCGCCGCGCCGCGATGTCCGGGTCAGACGCACAAAAGCAAAACGCCCCGGCCAAGGCCGGGGCGTTTCATGATGCATGTGGCGCCATTACTGCCAGCGCCACCTTACCGGGGCATCAACGCGTGCCCATATCCGGCACGTTGCGGCTTGCCGCGCCGTTGAACAGCTGGCGCGGACGGCCGATCTTGTATTCCGGATCGGTGATCATTTCTTCCCACTGCGAGATCCAGCCCGGGGTACGGGCCAGTGCGAAGATGCAGGTGAACAGCGACGTCGGGATGCCGAGTGCGCGCTGCACGATGCCCGAGTAGAAGTCGACATTCGGGTACAGCTTGCGGCTGACGAAGTACTCGTCTTCCAGCGCGATCTTTTCCAGTTCCATGGCGAGCTTGAACAGCGGGTCGTTGTGCAGGCCCAGTTCGTTCAGCACTTCATAGCAGGTTTCGCGCATCAGCTTGGCGCGCGGGTCGTAGTTCTTGTACACGCGGTGGCCAAAGCCCATCAGGCGCACGCCCGAGTTCTTGTCCTTGACCTGCTTGATGAACTCGGTGATGTTGTCGACGCTGCCGATTTCCTCAAGCATCTTGAGGGCGGCTTCATTGGCGCCACCGTGGGCCGGGCCCCACAGGCAAGCCACGCCGGCGGCGATGGCGGCGAACGGGTTGGTACCCGAGGAGCCGGCCAGGCGCACCGTGGAGGTGGATGCGTTCTGCTCGTGGTCTGCGTGCAGGATGAAGATGCGGTCGAGCGCGCGCTCGAGCACCGGGTTCACCTTGTACGGGGCGCACGGCGTGGAGAACATCATCTGCATGAAGTTGCCCGAGTAGGACAGGTCGTTCTGCGGATAGATGTACGGCTGGCCGATGTTGTACTTGTAGGCCATGGCGACCAGGGTCGGCATCTTGGCGATCAGGCGGATCGCGGAGATTTCGCGCTGGTGCGGATCATCGATGTCCATGGCGTCGTGGTAGAACGCGCTCATGGCGCCGACCAGGCCCGTCAGGACGGCCATCGGGTGGGCATCGCGGCGGAAGCCGCGCAGGAAGAACTGCATCTGCTCGTGAACCATGGTGTGGTTCATCACCGCACCGACGAATTCTTCCTTCTGCTTGGCATTGGGCAGTTCGCCCTTGAGCAGCAGGTAACAGGTTTCCAGGTGGTCGCACTTGGTGGCCAGCTGCTCGATCGGGTAGCCGCGGTACAGCAGCTCGCCCTTGTCCCCGTCGATGTAGGTGATCTTCGAATTGCACGAAGCCGTCGACATGAAACCGGGGTCATAGGTGAACTTGCCGGTTTGTCCGTACAGCTTGCGAATATCGATTACGTCGGGGCCAACGGTACCCGTATAAATCGGCAGCTCGACGCTGGGGGAACCATCGGAAAACGATAGCGTGGCTTTCACATCGGACGGCGTCATGTCGGTTCCTTCTAATGCTGACTAATAATGTTGACGAAACTCAGACCGAACGCAGCAGGGCAATCACGTGCTGCATCGGGGGCGTGTCGAGCTCACCGTCCAGTTCCTTGCGTGCAAGAAGCAGGTCCATCAACTCGTTGTCGCTCAGCTCGAAGAGTTCGGAGAGCGAGGCCACGTCCTGGTCGGAGAGGCTTTCTTCGTAACGGTTGAAAAAACGTTCGACGATGATGTCGTTCTCCAGGAGGCCGCGCCGCGCGCGCCAGCGCAGTCGTGCTCGCCGGTGCGGATCGGCCTGGTGGGAGAAACTGGGGGAAACACTTTCGGTCATAGGTACCTACTTCCGGCGCGCCGGTCGGGTATGCAGTTTGATAGCCCGGACTGACGCGCCGCTTACAACAACCGCGCGGATCAGACCGAGCGGCGAACCATCAGCTCTTTGATCTTGCCGATGGCCTTGGTCGGGTTCAACCCCTTCGGGCAAACGTCGACGCAGTTCATGATGCTGTGGCAACGGAACAGGCGGTACGGGTCGTTCAGGTCGTCCAGGCGCTCGCTGGTCGCCTGGTCGCGGCTGTCCGCGATGAAGCGATAAGCTTGCAGCAAGCCGGCCGGGCCGACGAACTTGTCCGGGTTCCACCAGAACGACGGGCACGACGTCGAGCAGCTTGCGCACAGGATGCACTCATACAGGCCGTCCAGCTCGTCGCGTTCCTCGGGCGACTGCAGGCGCTCTTTCTCGGGCGGCGGCTCGTCGTTGATGAGGTACGGCTTGATCGAGTTGTACTGCTTGAAGAACTGCGTCATGTCGACGATCAGGTCGCGCACCACCGGCAGGCCGGGCAGCGGACGCAAGACGATGCGGTCCGGCAGCTCGAGCATGTTGGTCAGGCAGGCCAGACCATTCTTGCCGTTGATGTTCATCGCGTCCGAGCCGCACACGCCTTCGCGGCACGAACGGCGGAACGAGATGGTTTCGTCCAGCTTCTTCAGCTTGACCAGCGCGTCCAGCAACATGCGCTCATGACCGTCGAGCTCGACCTCGTACGTCTGCATGCGGGGCGCAGCATCCTTGTCCGGATCATAGCGGTAGACTTCGAAAATACGCTTCATTTCTGTGGGTCCTGTGGGTCCTACGCGGTGCTTAGAAGGTCCGGGCCTTGGGAGGAACGCTTTCCACCGTCAGCGGGTTCATCTTCACCGGCTTGTAGTCGAGGCGGTTGCCTTCGCTGTAGAACAGCGTGTGCTTGAGCCAGCTCTCGTCGTCGCGATTCGGGAAGTCGCTGTGCGCGTGCGCACCGCGGGATTCCTTGCGGGCAGCGGCCGAAATCATCGTCGCCTTGGCCACTTCCACCAGGTTGGCCACTTCCAGGGCTTCCACCAGTGCGGTGTTGAAGACCTTGGACTTGTCCTTCAGGTGGATGTTGTCGGCACGCTCGGCCACTTCCAGGATGCGCTCGACGCCTTCGTCCATCAGCTTCTGCGTACGGAACACGCCTGCATGCGACTGCATGTTCTTGCGGATGTCGTTGGCCACGTCCTGGGTGTACTCGCCCGAGGTCGACGATTGCAGCCTGGACAAGCGGGACATGGCGCGGTCAGCGGCATCGGCCGGCAGCGGCTTGTGCTCTTTCTGCTTGATCGCGGTCGCCACGATGTGGTTGCCGGCCGCGCGGCCGAACACCACCAGGTCCAGCAGCGAGTTGGTGCCCAGGCGGTTGGCGCCGTGCACCGACACGCAGGAGCATTCGCCGATCGCGTAGAAACCGTTGATGACCTCGTTGGGGTTGCCGTTCTTCGGCGCCACCACCTGGCCATGGATATTCGTCGGGATACCGCCCATCTGGTAATGGATGGTCGGCACCACCGGGATCGGTTCCTTGATCGCGTCGACGTTGGCGAACTTGACGCCGATCTCGCGGATCGACGGCAGGCGCTTCATGATGGTGTCGGCACCGACGTGCGTCAGGTCCAGCAGCACGTAGTCGCCGTTCGGGCCACAACCGCGGCCTTCCTTGATTTCCTGGTCCATCGAGCGCGAGACGAAGTCGCGCGGCGCCAGGTCCTTCAGCGTCGGCGCATAGCGCTCCATGAAGCGTTCGCCGTCCTTGTTGCGCAGGATACCGCCTTCGCCGCGCACGCCTTCGGTGATCAGCACGCCCGCGCCGGCCACGCCGGTCGGGTGGAACTGCCAGAACTCCATGTCTTCGAGCGGCACGCCTGCGCGCGCTGCCATGCCCAGGCCGTCACCGGTGTTGATGAAGGCATTGGTCGAAGCGGCGTAGATACGGCCTGCACCACCGGTGGCGAACAGCGTGGTCTTGGCCTCGAGGATGTAGACCTCGCCGGTTTCCATTTCCAGCGCGGTCACGCCCAGCACGTCGCCGTCGGCGTCGCGGATCAGGTCCAGCGCCATCCATTCGACGAAGAAGTGCGTCTTGGCACGCACATTACGCTGGTACAGCGTGTGCAGCAGCGCATGGCCAGTACGGTCGGCAGCCGCGCAAGCGCGCTGGACCGGCTTCTCGCCGTAGTTCGACGTATGGCCGCCGAACGGACGCTGGTAGATGGTGCCGTCGGCGTTACGGTCGAACGGCATGCCGAAGTGTTCGAGCTCGTAGACGACCTTGGGCGCTTCACGGCACATGAATTCGATTGCGTCCTGGTCGCCCAGCCAATCGGAACCCTTGATGGTGTCGTAGAAGTGATAGTGCCAGTTGTCCTCGCTCATGTTGCCGAGCGAAGCGCCGATGCCACCCTGCGCCGCCACGGTGTGCGAGCGCGTCGGGAAAACCTTGGAGAGCACGGCGACATTCAGGCCGGCTTCCGCGAGCTGGAGGGATGCGCGCATCCCAGCGCCGCCCGCCCCGACGATGACCACGTCAAAGCGACGACGCGGCAATCCTGTCTTGACTGCGACCATTTATCACACCCTCCAGAGAATCTGAGCTGCGTAGCCCGCACAACCGACGAGCCACAGAATCGTAAGAACTTGCAGCACGAGGCGCACGGCCATCGGCTTCACATAGTCCATCCAGATGTCGCGCACGCCAATCCAGGCGTGATACAGCAGCGACAGGATGGTGAGGAACGTGATGATCTTCATCCACTGGTTGGAGAAGAGACCTGCCCACGCTTCGTAGGAAGCGCCGTTCGAGAGCAGGAAGGCGACTGCCAGCACGATGGTGAAGACCACCATGATGACTGCGGTGACGCGCTGCGCGAGCCAGTCTTTGAGACCGTAGTGCGCACCGACGACTAGACGCTTGGGACCGATATTATTATTTGCCACGTTGACTCTCTCCTCAGAACAGGCCGAACAGCTTCAGGCCGAACACAGCGGTGAGCAACAGGCTGATGATCAGCACGGCAACAGCGGACTTGGCCGAAGCGGGCTTGGTCACGCCAACGTGCACGTCGAGCAGCAGGAAACGGATGCCGGCGCAGAAGTGGTGCAGGTAACCCCAGATCAGTGCCAGCAGAACCAGCTTGACGAAGCCGCCGGACAGAAGCGCCGAGAACTTTGCGAAGCTCAGTTCGGAAGTGACGCTCTGCTCGAAGAGATACAGGACGAAAGGAAGGAGGAGGAACATCAGAGCACCGCTTGCACGATGCAGGATGGACACCTTGCCGGCCCAGGGCAACCTGTAACGCGCCAGCTGCGTCACATGGATGTTCCTGAACTCCGGCCTGGCTTGTTTGGCTTCAGCCATGCGAGACCCCATTTTGCGGTAAACAAAAAACGAAACTACTGAGCGCCCTGGATGCAAATGGATGCAGCCGGAGCAAATCCCGATAATTTTAGCGCCTTTGTTGCGCGGCGCACCAATAATTTTCAGCTATCGCGCACCAACATGGCGTGCCCGACAATCGCACGCAACCATGCCGCGAGGTAATCAGCCTTGCTTTGCGCAACAGCGGCGCCCGCCGTGGCTACAACAGCAATAATCGGCATGGATTGCAATCCGGCGTATCAGCTCAAATCGTTCTGATAATAGTGCCGGGTGGTTACATACAGGCCGCGGCGGACTTCGACGGGCCTGTCGCCATAGGTGAACGAGACGCGCTCCACGGACAAAAGCGGCGTGCCCGCGTCCACGGACAACAGCGACGCGGTGGCCTGATCTGCGGCCACCGCGCGGATTTTTTCGGTCGCCCGGATCATGCGCGTGCCGAATTCAGCCTCGAACAGCGCATACATCGGGCCCTTCCATTCGGTCAGCTTCTCGGCAGTCAGGCCCTTGAAGTTGGTGCCCAGCAGCCAGATTTCGTCCAGCACGGTCGGTTCGCCGGAGAAAAACAGCACGCGGCGGATCTGCACCACCCCATCGCCGGTGCGGATGTCGAGCAGGCGTGCGATTTCGGCCGGGGCGCGCAGGCGCTTGCATTCCAGCACCTGGCTGGAGCCATAATGGGGCTCGCCCTCGTCCGGCACCAGGCGCAGGAAGCGGAACTTCACGCCATCCTCGTGGTGCGTCGTGACAAAGGTGCCCTTGCCCTGGCGGCGCGCCACCAGGTTCTCGGCGGCGAGCTCATCGATGGCCTTGCGCACCGTGCCCTGGCTGACCTTGTAGCGGGCCGCCAGGTCCATTTCACTGGGAATCATGTCGCCCGGCTTCCACTCGCCGGATTGCAGGCTCTGCGTAATGAGCGCCTTGATCTGCTGGTAGAGCGGGCTGAACGTTGGAGAGGCCGCCGCCGCGGACGGCTGGGTCCCGGCGCCGGACGTAGCGGCGCCATTATCCTGCACTGCAGCAACGGCAGTGCCGGCGAGGGACGGGGGCAGGGATGACATAAGCGAATTTCACCACAAAACGAGGAAGCACGTCCAGCCCGCCATCAAATGTCTTATGTCTTATATAAGACATATGAATTGACAATGGTTTTGTGCAGGCCTACACTCCCGCAGGTTTCACGCCGGCATCCGCTCTGGATGCAGCACCCCTCTTCGCAGTAGACTTACGCTTTGTCGCACCCCATGACCCGTTGTGGCTCCCTCCAGTCGGTATCGCTAGCAGCGCGCCGGTGGATTGCCGCTTGCCGCCGTGGCGACAAATCCGCAACCGGTGACGTCCGGACTACCCTCCGGCCTGCCACCGACCAGTTTCCCCCTCTTCTTGTTTGGAGAATTACTCATGGCTAAAGCCCCAATGCGCGTCGCAGTCACCGGCGCCGCTGGCCAGATCGGCTACTCCCTGCTGTTCCGCATCGCCAACGGCGACATGCTTGGCAAAGACCAGCCGGTCATCCTCCAATTGCTCGACCTCCCGCAAGCCCAGGCCGCCGTCAAGGGCGTGGTGATGGAACTGGAAGATTGCGCATTCCCGCTGCTGGCCGGCGTGGTGATCACCGACGACCCCAAGGTCGCGTTCAAGGACGCCAACGTCGCGCTGCTGGTCGGTGCCCGTCCGCGTAGCAAGGGCATGGAGCGCAAGGACCTGCTCGAAGCCAACGCACAGATCTTCACGGTGCAAGGCAAGGCACTGGACGAAGTCGCCGCCCGCGACATCAAGGTGCTGGTGGTCGGCAACCCGGCCAACACCAACGCCTACATCGCGATGAAGTCGGCTCCGAGCCTGCCCAAGGAGAACTTCACCGCCATGCTGCGCCTGGATCACAATCGTGCCCTGTCGCAGATCGCCGCCAAGACCGGCAAGCCGGTCGCGTCGATCGAGAAGATGTTCGTCTGGGGCAACCACAGCCCGACCATGTACGCCGACTACCGCTACGCGACTGTCGACGGCCAGAGCGTCAAGGACCTGATCAACGACCAAGCCTGGAACAACGACGTGTTCCTGCCGACCGTTGGCAAGCGCGGCGCCGCCATCATCGAGGCGCGTGGCCTGTCGTCGGCAGCTTCGGCCGCCAACGCTGCCATCGACCACGTGCATGACTGGGTCCTGGGCTCGAACGGCAAGTGGGTCACCATGGGCATCCCGTCGGACGGTTCGTACGGCATCCCCGAAGACACCATGTTCGGCTTCCCGGTGACCACCGCCAACGGCAAGTACGAAATGGTCAAGGGCCTGGAAGTCGACGCCTACAGCCAGGAAAAGATCAACATCACGCTCAAGGAACTGGAAGAAGAGCGTGCCGGCGTGCAGCACCTGCTCGGCTGATCCAGGTAGCGCCAATGACTAGACCGGAGCCTCGCAACGATTCACGAATCGGCGCGGGCTCCGGTTTTTTCATTCTGGCGCCCCTCCCTTGCCTCCCTCAACCACTATCCGATTGAATAAAGTGCATCCTTCCGAGGTCTTGTTCCAGGGTGAAGCCATTCCGACGCAGTTGCCGGTCTGCGACCACTATGCCGGCAGCGAAAAGCTGATGCTGAAATCGCTTGCCCTGCAACAAGAGCTTGGGCCCGTCTTCGATATCACCTTCGACTGCGAAGACGGTGCCGCCGTCGGGCTGGAGCGCGATCACGCCGAGTTGTGCGCGCGCCTCATCAACGGCCAGCAGAACCGCTTCAACCGCGTAGGCGTACGCATCCACGACCCGGCCCACCCGAGCTGGCGCCAGGATATCGACATCCTGGTCGGCAGCGCCGGCGCCCGGCTGGCCTATGTGGTGGTGCCCAAGGTGACCGACGTGGTCGAGGTCGCGCGCGTCACGGATCACATGAACCAGGCGGCCCGCGCCGCCGGCATCGCGCGGCACATTCCCATCCATGTGTTGATAGAGACGCATGCCGCAGTAGACCAGGTGTTCGACATCGCCCGTCTCGTCCAGGTGGAATGCCTCAGCTTCGGCCTGATGGATTTTGTCTCTGCCCACCACGGCGCCATCCCGGGCGAGGCCATGCGCTCGCCGCAGCAGTTCGAGCACCCGTTGATCCGGCGCGCCATGCTGGAGATCTCGGCCGCCTGCCACCGTCACGGCAAAGTGCCCTCGCACAACGTCAGCACCGATATCGAGCAGCCATCCCGCGCCGGCGACGATGCCCAGCGCGCCCGGGCCGAATTCGGCTACCTGCGCAAGTGGAGCATCCACCCGAGCCAGATCCAGCCGATCGTTGCGGCCTTCCGGCCCAGCGGCGCTGAGATCGGCGCGTCCAGTGAAATCCTGCTTGCCGCCTACGAGAACAACTGGGCGCCGATCCGCCACCAGGGCCAGTTGCACGACCGCGCCAGCTACCGCTATTACTGGTCGCTGCTGCAGCGGGCGCACGCCACCGGCGCCGATTTGCCCGGCACCGTGCTGGAACGCTTCTTTGCATGAACGTTGCCTGGCGCGCGCCAGGCGATGACCACGGTGTAACACAGGGTCGAACCCGGGCTGGGCTCGGGTGAGAGACCAGACAGGAGACGCGATGTCAGAGCAGCAGCCAGTCCCGCAGAACGCCCCGAAGCCGAAGAAGTCCGTCGCCCTGTCTGGCGTTACCGCCGGCAATACCGCGCTGTGCACGGTCGGCCGCACCGGTAACGACCTGCACTACCGCGGCTACGACATCCTCGACATCGCCGAGACCTGCGAATTCGAGGAGATTGCCCACCTGCTGGTGCACGGCAAGCTCCCCACCCGCGCCGAACTGGCCGCCTACAAGGCCAAGCTCAAGGCCCTGCGCGGCCTGCCCGCCAACGTCAAGGCCGCCCTCGAATGGGTGCCCGCCAGCGCCCACCCGATGGACGTGATGCGCACCGGCGTGTCCGTGCTCGGCACCGTGCTGCCGGAAAAGGGCGACCACAACACCCCCGGCGCGCGCGACATCGCCGACCGCCTGATGGCCAGCCTGGGCTCGATGCTGCTGTACTGGTACCACTACAGCCACAATGGCCGCCGCATCGAGGTGGAGACCGACGACGACACCATCGGCGCGCACTTCCTGCACCTGCTGCACGGCCAGAAGCCCTCGGCGCTGTGGGAACGCGCCATGCAGACCTCGCTCAACCTGTACGCCGAGCACGAGTTCAACGCCTCCACCTTCGCCGGGCGCGTGATCGCCGGCACGGGCTCGGACATGTACTCGTCGATCTGCGGCGCCATCGGCGCGCTGCGCGGCCCCAAGCACGGCGGCGCCAACGAAGTGGCGTTCGAGATCCAGAAGCGCTACGACAGCCCGGACGAGGCGCACATCGACATCTCGCGCCGCGTGGAAAACAAGGAAGTGGTGATCGGTTTCGGCCACCCGGTGTACACGGTTTCCGACCCGCGCAACCAGGTGATCAAGGAAGTGGCGCGCCGCCTGTCCAAGGATGCCGGCTCGATGAAGATGTTCGACATTGCCGATCGCATTGAAGCCACCATGCAGGATGGCAAGAAGATGTTCGCCAACCTCGACTGGTTCAGCGCGGTGAGCTATCACATGATGGGCGTGCCCACCGCCATGTTCACGCCGCTGTTCGTGATTTCTCGCACCTCGGGCTGGGCAGCGCACATTATCGAGCAACGCATCGACAACAAGATCATCCGCCCCAGCGCGAACTACACCGGGCCGGAAGACCTGAAGTTCGTGCCGATCGGCAAGCGCAAATAGCTGGAAAAGCGGCCTACCATGTAGCGAGGGAGCCCTTGCCCGCCATGGGGCCGCGCCGAATTGTGTAACCGATGGTAGGGGTACTACGCCCCGACTTTCAAATCGTAGAGAATAGCGGCGGACTTGTGACTGCCGGCCTTCCCGGCTATCCACCGCCTTTGACCCAACTCCAGAAGGAACCCACAGAATGAAGCATCTTGTCCTCGCCGCCTGCATCGGCGCATTTACGCTGACCACCGCCGGTGCTGCGATGGCCCAGGAACCGGCCAAGAAGGCCGCTCCCGCCAAGAAGGCGCCTGCCAAGAAGAGCACCAAGAAGACTGCCGCCGCAGAACCCGCGGCCGTCCCGAGTGGCGAAAAATGGCAATGCGAACTGGGCCATGTCCTGTACATCGGCGGCAACATGCGGCGCGATGAAGTCATCACCGTGAACTGGGAGGGCAAGGAATACCGCCTGCCGCGCCTGTCCACCGTCACCGGTGCCGACCGCTATTTCGACCAGCGCTCCGGCCTGGACCTGGTTGTGATCCCGAGCAAGGCCATGCTGTTCAACAAGAACGCCGGCCAACGCCTTGCCGACGAATGCCAGACCGCCGACATGCAGGCTGGCGGCTCGGCCCCGACCCAGGCTGGCGCGCTGCGCGCTCCGGTCGCCACCCCTCTGCTGGTTGCCCCGTCGGCCCCGGCAGCCGATGCGCCCCAGGCACCCGCAGCCCCCAAGCAGTAAGCAGTAACCCTTGCAGTAGCAAGGGGCCGTGGCCAGACATCGTCTGCCTACGGCCCCATGGGCACCAGGAAGCACAAATATCCGAGGGAATCCCATGTCCGCGCATATTTCGAACGTCCGCCCCGAACCGGACACGGTACTGGTCGACATCGTCGACTACGTCACCAGGTACCAGGTCAAGAGCGCGCTTGCCTACGACACGGCCCGCAACTGCCTGATCGACACGCTCGGCTGCGGCCTCGAAGCCCTGTCATACCCGGCCTGCACCAAGCTGCTGGGTCCGATCGTGCCCGGCACGGTGGTCCCCAACGGTGCCAAGGTGCCCGGCACCCAATTCCAGCTCGACCCGATCCAGGCCGCCTTCAATATCGGCGCCATGATCCGCTGGCTCGATTTCAACGACACCTGGCTGGCCGCCGAATGGGGCCATCCGTCCGACAACCTAGGCGGCATCCTCGCCACCGCCGACTGGCTCTCGCGCAATAACGTGGCCGCCGGGCGCAAGCCGCTGACCATGAAGGACGTGCTCACGGGCATGATCAAGGCCCATGAGATCCAGGGCTGCATCGCGCTGGAAAACTCCTTCAACAAGGTCGGCCTGGACCACGTGGTGCTGGTCAAGGTGGCCTCCACCGCCGTGGTTGCGCAGATGCTTGGCCTGGCCAGGGACGAAATCCTCAACGCGGTGTCCCTCGCCTGGGTCGACGGGCAATCGCTGCGCACCTACCGGCACGCCCCCAACACCGGCAGCCGCAAGAGCTGGGCTGCCGGCGACGCCACCAGCCGCGCGGTACGCCTGGCGCTGATCGCCAGGACCGGCGAGATGGGCTATCCGTCGGTGCTGAGCGCCAAGGGCTGGGGCTTCTACGACGTGCTGTTCAAGGGCCAGCCCTTCCGGTTCCAGCGCCCGTATGGCACCTACGTGATGGAGAACGTGCTGTTCAAGATCGCCTTCCCGGCTGAATTCCACTCGCAGACCGCGGTGGAAGCCGCCATGACCCTGCACGGCCAACTGGCCGCCTCGGGCAAGGCGGCAGCGGATATCAGGCTGGTCACCATTCGTACCCATGAGGCCTGCATCCGCATCATCGACAAGAAAGGCCCGCTGGCCAACCCCGCCGACCGCGACCATTGCATACAGTACATGGTAGCGGTGCCGCTGCTGTTCGGTCGGCTGACCGCCGAGGACTATGAAGACAAGGTCGCGGCGGACCCGCGCATCGACGCCCTGCGAGACAAGATCGTGTGCGTGGAAGACCCACAGTTCACCGCCGACTACCACGACCCGGAAAAGCGCTCGATCGCCAATGCGCTGACCGTGGAACTGAACGACGGCACGGTGCTGCCCGAAGTCGTGGTGGAATATCCGCTCGGCCACAAGCGCCGGCGCGATGAGGGCATCCCGCTGCTGGTGGAGAAGTTCAAGACCAACCTGGCCCGCCGTTTCCCGGCCAAGCAGCAGCAAGCAATCCTGGCCGTGTCGCTGGACCAGGCCCGCCTGGAGGCCATGCCGGTCAATGAGTATGTCGACCTCTACGTGATCTGAGTGATCTGAGTGATCTGAGTGATCTGAGTGATCTGAGTGATTTGAGCCATCTGAGAAAAAACAGGGGCAATTCGCGCGCGGCAAGGCCATCGGGGGCTGACGGGGTCTGCCGGCTTGGCCTAAAATCCACGCGGCACGTACCTTGGTTTAGGGATTCAGCAGCAAAGCAGTCCTGCAAGATCAATAAGCAAGAAAAGCAGTAGGCATGAACACGGCGCGCAACCCGCGCCGCGCGCCGCGCGGCAGTCCTGCTTCACCGGCAGCCGGCGGCGATAGACGATTTACGAGTCCAAGCAAGTCCGCACCATCCTTCGATTGGAGTAAGGCAATGCCCCACAATCTCAATAAGACTCTGAAAGAATTCAAGATCGGCCCGTCCGGCAAGGGCCAGTTCTACTCCCTGCCGCAACTGGGCAAGGCACTAGGCGTGGCTGTCGAACGCCTGCCGGTATCGATCCGCGTCGTGCTGGAATCCGTGCTGCGCAACTGCGACGGCAAGAAGGTCACCGAGGAGCACGTCAGGCAGCTCGCCCACTGGAAGCCCGTCGCCGACCGTGTCGACGAGATCCCGTTCGTGGTCGCGCGCGTGGTGCTGCAGGATTTCACCGGCGTGCCCTTGCTGGCCGACCTGGCCGCCATGCGTAACGTGGCCGAGAAAATGGGCCAGAACCCGAAGAAGATCGAGCCGCTGGTTCCCGTTGACCTGGTGGTCGACCACTCGGTGCAGATCGACCACTTCCGCGAGAAGAACGCGCTGGACCTGAACATGAAACTGGAATTCCAGCGCAACAATGAGCGCTACCAGTTCATGAAGTGGGGCATGCAAGCCTTCGATACCTTTGGCGTGGTGCAGCCGGGTTTCGGCATCGTGCACCAGGTGAACCTGGAGTACCTGGCCCGCGGCGTGCACAAGAAGGACGGCGTGTACTACCCTGACACCCTGGTCGGCACCGACAGCCACACCACCATGATCAACGGCATCGGCGTGGTGGGCTGGGGCGTGGGCGGCATCGAGGCGGAAGCCGGCATGCTGGGCCAGCCGGTCTATTTCCTGACGCCCGACGTGGTTGGCGTGGAACTGAAGGGCCGCCTGCGCGAAGGCGTGACGGCGACCGACCTGGTGCTCACCATCACCGAAATGCTGCGCCGCGAGAAGGTCGTCGGCAAGTTCGTCGAGTTCTTCGGCGAAGGCACGGCCAGCCTGGCATTGCCGGACCGCGCCACCATCGGCAACATGGCACCGGAATACGGCGCCACCATGGGCTTCTTCCCGGTCGACGAGAAAACCATCGATTACTTCAAGGGCACCGGCCGCACCGAAGAAGAAATCGCCGCCTTCGAAGGCTACTTCCGCGCCCAGAAGATGTTCGGCGTGCCCAAGGCCGGCGAGATCGACTACACCAATGTGGTGACCCTCGACCTTGGCTCCGTGGCGCCGTCGCTCGCCGGCCCCAAGCGCCCGCAGGACCGCATCGAGATCGGCAACGTCAAGTCCACCTTTGCCTCGCTGTTCGCCAAGCCGACCGCCGAGAACGGCTTCAACAAGGACATCGCGGAACTCGACAAGACCTACACCACGACCGACGGCTTGAACGTGAAGAGCGGCGACGTGCTGATCGCCGCCATCACGTCCTGCACCAACACCTCCAACCCGAGCGTGCTGCTGGCAGCCGGCCTGCTGGCCAAGAAGGCGGTGGAAGCCGGCCTCACGGTGGCGCCGCACATCAAGACGTCGCTCGCCCCTGGCAGCCGCGTGGTGACGGAATACCTGCAAGCCGCCGGCCTGCTGCCGTACCTGGAAAAGCTGGGCTTCGGCGTGACCGCCTACGGCTGCACCACCTGCATCGGCAACGCCGGCGACCTGACGCCGGAACTGAACGAGGCGATCACCAAGAACGACCTGGTGGCCGCCGCCGTGCTGTCGGGCAACCGCAACTTCGAAGCCCGCATCCACCCGAACATCCGCGCCAACTTCCTGGCCTCGCCGCCGCTGGTGGTGGCCTACGCCATCGCCGGCAACGTCACGCGCGACCTGATGACCGAGCCGGTGGGCACGGGCAAGGGCGGCCGCGAGATCTACCTGGGCGACATCTGGCCGACCTCGGAAGAAATCCACGCGCTGATGAAGTACGCGATGGACTCGAAGGTGTTCAAGACCAACTACGAGCAGGTCAAGAAGCCGAGCAAGCTGTGGTCCCAGGTCAAGGGCACCAAGGGCCAGGTCTACGACTGGCCCAAGTCCACCTATATCGCCGAGCCGCCCTTCTTCGAGGACTTCGGCATGGAGCCGGCCGCCACCCAGTCGAGCGTGCGCAACGCGCGCGCGCTGGGCGTATTCGGCGACTCCGTGACCACCGACCACATCTCGCCGGCCGGCTCGATCAAGGAATCGTCGCCCGCGGGCAAGTACCTGCTGGCCAACGGCGTGCTCAAGGCGGACTTCAACAGCTACGGCTCGCGCCGCGGCAACCATGAGGTCATGATGCGCGGCACCTTTGCCAATGTGCGCATCAAGAACCTGATGCTGCCGGTCAAGGCCGACGGCTCGCGCGTGGAAGGCGGCGTCACGCTGCACCAGCCTTCCGGCGAAGAAATGTCGATCTACGACGCCGCCATGAAGTACATCGCTGAAGGCACGCCCACCGTGGTGTTCGGCGGCGAGGAGTATGGCACGGGCTCGTCGCGCGACTGGGCGGCCAAGGGCACCCAGCTGCTCGGCGTGAAGGCCGTCATCACGCGCAGCTTCGAGCGCATCCACCGCTCCAACCTGGTCGGCATGGGCGTGCTGCCCCTGCAGTTCAAGGGCAGCGACAGCGTGCAGACGCTCGGCATCACCGGCAACGAGACCTTCGACATCGAAGGCATCGAAGGCGAGCTGAAGCCGCAGCAGGATGTGACGCTGGTGATCAACCGCGCCAACGGTGACGTGCAGCGCGTGCAGGTGCTGCTGCGCATCGACACCCCGATCGAGGTCGACTACTACAACCACGGCGGCATCCTGCCGTTCGTGCTGCGTCAGTTGCTGGCCGCCTGACCGGCAAGCCCTGGGCCCTTCGGGGCCAAGGGGTGACGCCGCTGGCTGTGCGCCTCTTTTGGAGGCCATGGCCAGCGGCGTTTTTCTTTGTGGCGCCATTCGCGCTGGCCCTAAAGCGCATCAGCCGTCGCTTGTACCGGGCTTACCCCAGGTGTTGGCCAGTGTAAGTTCCACGCAAGCCTGCCCTGCCAAACTGGCCTGCATCCACAAAGAAAACGCCTTGCGCGGGACAGCCATGTCGGCCAGCCCCGCCAGAAACGCACAGGAGACACCATGGCAAAGATTTTCATCGCATTCGTCGTCATTGCCGGCGCGGCACTGTATATGCTGTCCAAAGGCGGCGACATTTCGATGGGCGGCGAGCAGCACGGCGTGGAAACCCACGCGCCAGAGGCTGCGCAAACGCCCGCGCAGAAGTAAAACCCTGGCGGATCCGCTGCTGCGCGGACCGGCCTGACGCAACGCAATACAGCCGCCCGGCGCCTGGCGGCTTTTTTTGTCAACGCAGCGAGTAGAATACCGTTTTACCGAAAAACGGATGATTTCGACTTATGGCAGGTTTTCGCCCCAAGGCTTCCCAACGTCTTTCGCCTGACGCCGAGCGTCTGGTGGCCGATGCGCTTGCGCTCGATGCCTCGGGCAGCCGCATGGAAGATGGCTACTGGGAGCGGCGTCTATCGCAGCGCCTGGGCCGGCTCCTGAAGAACGGCAGCCAGTCCGCGCTCGACGCAGCGCTCGAACACCTGTTCAAGCACAACGCCGACGCATCCGACGTGCTTGCCGAGCAAGCCGAGACCCTGGCCGAATCGGCTACCGTCGAAATCGACGGCGTCAGCTATGACGCCCTGCTGATCGCCGCGCCCATCCTGGCCCACACCCGCTACGCCATCCCGTCCGGCGCGCTCAAGCCCGAGCTGACGCAGACGCTGGCCGTGCACATGCAGGCGCATGTGCTGGCGGCCAACACCAAGATGGCGCTGTCGCCCTACCTGTACAGCATCGACCAGCTGCCGCGCACGCACAGCGACACCTTTGCCCTGACCTACAAGCTGGTATCGGCCGCCATGGCCGGCACCACGCCCAAGGTCGACCTGCGCGACCTGCCGGAAACCGCGCCGATCCTGGCCGATCCGCGCTACCTGCTGGCCGTGGTGGTGGCGCCGCACGAGCAAGCCCTGTTCCGCTGGCAGGAAGACGCCAAGGAGCACCATGCCGAGCGCAGCGTGTGCCTGGAGCAATGGCGCACGCAGGTGCAGCCCTCGATCGCGCTGCTGATGCCCGGCTGCGAGTTCGACCTGCTGCTGCCGGACGCCTTCTTCCTGTCCTGCCGCGAATCCGACAAGAGCATCCGCCCGCTGACCGTGCGCGCCGCCGTCAACTACCTGTGCGGCACGCTGGACGTGCCCGCCGGCCAGATGGCGGCCGTGGTGGCGGCCTTTGGCGAGGAGGAAGTCGAGGAATACCGCGTGGGCTTCACCATGCGCGGCGAGAAGGATGTGATCTACGGCATCGTCTGGCCGGTGTACGGCCGCGAGTCCGGCGAGATCGACGCCAGCGAGAAGGACAACCCGCTGGAGCAGATCTGCGAAGAACTGCGCAACGCCGGCGTGGAAGACATCTTCCGCCACGCCGCGCTGTTCGACCCCGAGTATTGCGAAGACTGCGGCACGCCGCTTTACGCCGACCGCTCGGGCGAGATCGTGCACGCCGAACTGCCGGAAGACGCACCCACGCAGCAGCCACTGTTCCACTAGGCGTGTTCCACTAAGCGCTGCGTTGCTTCCCCCTGCCTGACCGACGGCCCGCCTTGCGCGGGCCGTTTTTCATTCAGCCGGCGCAAGGCGGGCTGACGCAGCGCCACAGCGCATGGCCGGACGCCGCGTACTTGCGCTCGAACGGCGTGATGGCCTCGGCCGGCTGCCACAGCTCGACCTGTGCCGGCCGGCCAACCAGCGCCAGCGCCTGGGCGAACTCATCGATATAGACCTGCCAGTTGCTGCGGCACTCCAGGTAAGCGCCGCACGCAGCCAGCGCCGGAAACACCGCATGCCCCTGCCAGCGCCGCCCCAGGTGGCCGATCTTGGGCCAGGGGTTGGGATACAGCACGTAATGGCGATCCACGGCGACGCGATCCGCCTGCAGCATCCGCCAGACGTCGACCAGGTCCGCACGCGCCCAGGCGAAATTGACCGGCATCGGGCCGTCCCACCAATCCTTGCCCCCGGTCAGCCGCTTTTCCGACTGATCCACGCCGATCACAAAGTGCCCGGGGAACGCCGTGGCCAGGCGCAAGGTGCTCTCCCCCACGCCACAGCCGGCATCCAGGATCAACGGGGCCGCCCCGGCCTGCTGCCATTGCTGCAATGCAAGATCCAGCGCGCGCCGGCTCGGCTCGCCGATGGGCTTGCGAAAGGGCTCGGCCAGGTGGCGGGCCACGCGCGCCGCGAGGTGGTCGTGGACATCGGCCTGGGCCGAGGTGATGGTGCGGGAGTTGGCAAACATGGGCGGGATTCTACCCGGCTGCCGATCGATGCGGGATCGCCCGGGCTTGCGGTTTTGGCAACAGCCATGGACAAATGCCATCCACTGCGGCGAGCATAAGGATATGACGTCGATGTCGCACGCAGATGTCGTTTTAACGGCACAATGCGGGCAACCGGGGTGGCAAGCGGGCCGGCCAAGCGTGGCCCGCCACCCCATCTGAGAACCCGCCGCCGCCATCCCATCCTGGCGACGGCCCGTACGAGGAGCGCATCCCGATGACCGCCACACGCCGCACACGCCACCCCTACAGCCTCACCGCCATGATGCCGCGCCGCGCGCTGCTGCAGGCCGGCGCCGCGCTCGCGCTCGGCAGCGCCGCGCTGATGCTGTTGCCCGCCGGTGCGGCGCAGGCCGAAGACCTGCGCATCGGCCTGTCCGCCGATGTGACCTCGATGGATCCGCAGTGGAACAACGCCGGCCCCAACAATGCCATCGCGCTGCATATCTTCGAGTCGCTGGTGTTCATGGACAAGAACGCCCGCTTCATCCCCGGCCTGGCGCTGTCATGGAAGCCGGTCAACGCCATCACCTGGGAAATCAAGCTGCGTCCCAACGTGAAATGGCATGACGGCACGCCGTTCACCAGCGAAGACGTCAAGGCCTCGCTCGAGCGCCCCGACAAGCTCACCAACAGCCCGGGCTCCTTCACCAGCTACACCAAGCCCATCGCGCGCATCGACACGCCCGACCCGCTGACCGTGCGCCTGACCATGAGCGTGCCGAACTACGCCAACCTGGCCAACGACCTGAACAGCGTGCCGATCATGCCGAAGAAGGTAGCGGCCACGCTAAGCCAGGCGGACTTCGATTCGGGCAAGGCGATGATCGGCACCGGTCCGTTCAAGTTCGTGCGCTTCGCGCGCGGGCAGGAAATCGTGATGGCGAAGAACCCCGACTACTGGGGCCCGAAGCCGGAATGGGATCGCGCGATCTTCCGCATCATCACGGACAACGGCGCGCGCAGTGCGGCGCTGCTGTCCGGCGACGTCGACGTGATCGAAAGCGTGCCGTCCGCCGACGTGGCCAAGCTCAAACAGAACCCCAAGTTCCGCATCGAGCAGCAGGTCTCGTGGCGCACCATCTTCTGGCAGATGGACCAGTCGCGCGACAACCCGCCCTTCGTCACCGACAAAGCCGGCAAGCCGCTGGGCAAGAACCCATTCAAGGACGTACGCGTGCGCGCCGCCATCAGCAAGGCACTCAACCGCGACGCCATTGTCAGCCGCATCATGGAAGGCCTGGCCGTGCCGGCCTCATCGATCGTCTCGCCGCAGATCTTCGGCCACCCCGGCACCAAACCCGATGCCTACGACCCCGAAGGCGCCAAGAAGCTGCTGGCCGCGGCGGGCTATCCGGATGGCTTCGGCCTGACGCTGCACGCCACCAACAACCGCTACCTGAACGATGCCGCCGTGGCACAGGCCACCGCCAGCATGCTCACGCGCATCGGTATCCAGACCAAGGTGGAGACGCTGCCGGTAGCGGCGTACTTCACCCGCGCGCGCCAGGGCGACTTCGCATTCGAGATGCTGGGCTGGGGCTCGGCAGCGGCCGACGTGGCGCTGCGCTCGATCACCGGCACGCCGAATCCCAAGACGGGATACGGCACGTGGAACTGGGGCAAATACAGCAATACCCAGCTTGACCAGCTGATCGAAAAATCGCTGACCACGGTGACCAGCGACAAAACGCGCGAGGAGAACGCACGAACCGCAGCCAAGTTCGCGCTGGCCGATCACGCCATCATCCCCTCGCACAGCCAGCTGGCGATGTGGGCGATGCGCAAGGACCTGAAGTACGAAGCCCGCACCGACGAATGGTCGCTGGCGCAGTTCTTCCACAAGCAGTAAGAGGCGTCTCACGATGCGGCGCCGGGCTTTGAACCCGGCGCCCCTCGCTACCTGGCCGCTTGAATCAGATCCGCAAGCCGTCTTCCTGGTTTGCGTTCGCCGCCCGCAATTTCTTCACCCAGTCGCGCGCCGGCAAGCCGGTGGTGTCCTCCACCACCTTGGCGCGCACCTCCAGTACATCCCACGACACATCGATCGCCGGCCCGTTGAAAGCCAGGGCAATGACATTGCCGTCATGCACTTCGGGAAACACCAGCACGCGGTTATCGAATGCCTCGCAGATCCGCACGATGTTCTTGGGAAAGCTGTCGTGGTCGCCGAACAGGTTGATGGTCATCACGCCCGGCGCCTTCAGCACGCGGCGGCAGGCCTTGTAGAAGGCGGTGGTGTCCAGCACCGGTCCGCGCGCGGTGGCGTCGTAGAGATCGACCTGCAGGACATCGAGGGCGCCGGTGTGCGCGCCGTCCATCACGTAATCCCAGGCATCCTGCTCACGCACGGTAAGGCGCTCGTCATCCTCGCGCAGGCCGAACATGCTGCGCCCGGCCACGATCACGGAAGGATTCAGCTCCACGGCAGTCACGCGCGCGCGGTTGAACTGGCGATGGCAGAACTTGGTCAGCGCGGCCGCGCCCAGGCCCAGCTGCGTCACGTGGAAATCCGGTGCCGACGGCGACAGGAACAGCAGCCACGCCATCATCTGCTGTGCGTACTCCAGTTCGATGGCATCGGGCTTGCGCAGACGCATGGCGCCCTGCACCCATTCGGTGCCGAAATGCAGGTAGCGCACGCCTTCCATTTCAGAAAAGGTCACCGGCGCGAAACGCGGGGTCATGCGCTTTTCCTCGCGCTGCGCGGCTTGCGCGCCTCGTGCGCCGCGTGCGCCGTCAGGGCTGCGCGTGCCGCGCGCAGGACGGCGCGAGGCCACGGCTTCAATCGATTTACGTTTGAGAAGAGTCATGGTGGTCAGAAAGAATACGTATAGGCGTGCCGCCCGCCTGGGCGGCACGTAAGTCGGTTCGGGCCGATCCGGGATCAGGCTTTGCCGAGCGCGCCCTGGGCACGCTGCAGCCACTCCCGGTTGTGCTCGCGGGCGTGGCGCGGCCAGTGCTTGCCGTCGTGCACGATTTCCGCGTAAAGCGCGTGGGCGCGATCGCGGTCGGCCGGCTCCCCGCGTGTCGTCAGCCAGTCGGCAAACAGGCAGCGCGCGGCGGCATCGCTGGCACAGGTCAGCGCCTGTTCGAATGCGGCCCGCGTGCCGGGCGCATCCGACGCGGCCAGCGCGCGGGCGTACAGCAAGGCAGGGTCGGCTTGCTGGCGGGCCTGGGGCTGGGAGGCGAACAGCCGCTCCAGCGCAGCCGCGGCAGCGGCATGGCCGCCGGTGGCGAACTGCGCGCGCGCCAGCCCCAGCAGCAGCGCCGGGTCGGTGGCGAACGGCCCGCTGGCAGCGGCTTCATAGTGTTCCAGCGCGGCCTTGGGCTCGCCGGCCTCGAGCAAGGCGGCGCCCAGGCGCATGCGGTGATCGACGGTGGGCGCGCGGTCGAACGCGTCGCGCGCCTCGCGCACCGCGCGGTTGGGGTCGACCAGTTGGCCAATGGCGCGCTTGGCGGCCCGCGCGCCGCGCGTCTGGCGCAGGCCGGGCAGGTAGATGGCAAAGAAATACACCACGCTGCCCAGGCCCGGGAAGGCGAACAGGAGCAGCAGCCAGTACATGTTCTGCTGGGTGCGCACCGCGTGCACGGCGAAGAACACCGCGATGATGACGTGAAAACCAATTCCTAGATACGGCATTGTCTATCTATCCTGCAAAGCGTTAGCCGGCGGACTCTCCACCGGCATGCATGGCCGCGATTGTGACAGAAGTGGGCGGCGTGCCTGATGCGGCATGCTACTTGCTACTGTCACAAATGCCTTTTACGGTAAGGTTGTTTTTGCGTTTACCTTCCGGGCTGACCTTCCGGGCTTACCTTACCAAAACCCGAGACGCCCCTTCCATCCAGGCCCTCCACGACAAAGGATCCGCAGATATGAGCTACATCCACTTCATCGGTGGTGAAAAAGGCGGCGTCGGCAAATCGCTCGTCGCCCGCCTGCTAGCCCAGCATTTTATCGACCGGAGCATGCCGTTCCTGGGTTTCGATACCGACAAGTCGCATGGTGCGCTGCTGCGCTTCTATGCCGACTTTGCCGCGCCCGCCGTGCTGGACAAGCACGATAGCCTGGACCCGATTATCGAGCACGCCGTCGAAGACCCGCAGCGGCGCATCCTGGTCGACCTCGCGGCCCAGACGCAGCACTCACTAGCAAAATGGATGGATGATGCCGACGTGCTGGCACTGGCCGAAGAGCATGGCCTGACGCTCACCTGGTGGCACGTCATGGATGCGGGCCGCGATTCCGTCGACCTGCTGCGCCAGTGGCTCGACCAGTTCGGCGGCCGCATCAAGCTGGTGCTGGTCCTCAATGAAGTCCGCGGCGATCGCTTCGAGATCCTGGAAGCCTCGGGCGAACGCGCCCGCGCGCAAGCGCTGGGCGCCAGCGTGATGACGCTGCGCCACCTGCCCGATACGACGATGCAGAAGATCGACCAGCAAAGCACCAGCTTCTGGGCCGCGGTCAATCATCCGGATCGCGCCGCCACCGGGCTCGGCATGCTGGAGCGGCAGCGCGTCAAGGTCTGGCTGAACCGGGCCTATGGCGAGATGGCGGCGCTGGCGTTGTGATGCGGAAGAACTGGCGGCCGGGGCACCATCGCTGCCCCGGCCGCTGTCGCCGAAGATGCGCGCGCCACGGCGCCAGCTCGTGCTGCCCCGGGGCTACGTAGCCCCCTGAATCCCAGCCCCGGCAGCCTCCAGTCCAGCAAGCGCCTGCTGCGTCAGCATCGGCTCGCCGTTCACTGCACGGGCGATCAGGGCATCAGGCTCCGCCACCGGGATTCCCTGCGCCTGGTACCACGCGTCGTCGTAGTAGGTGTGGCTGTAGCGTTCGCCGCTATCGCACAGCAGGCTGACGATAGCCCCCTCCTCACCCGCCGCCGCCGTCCGCTCGGCCAGATACAGCACACCGACGAAATTGGTGCCTGTCGAGCCGCCCACGCGACGCCCGAAGCGCCCGGCCAGATAGCGCATCGCGGCAAAGGACAAGGCATCGGGCACCTTGAGCATCGCATCGATACACGTCGGAATAAAGGAGCGTTCGACACGCGGGCGGCCAATGCCCTCGATCCTCGATCCGACATCCAGGCTCAGGCGGCTGTCCGCCTGGCCCGCCAGCGTGCTTTTGAAATAGTCGAAAAATACGGAGTTCTCCGGGTCGGCGCAAAGAATGCGGGTTCTGTGTCGACTGTAGGCTACGTAGCGGCCCAAGGTTGCGACGGTGCCACCGGTACCGCCGCTGGCAACGAGCCACGTCGGAACCGGGTGTTCCTCGTCAGCCATCTGCTTGAAGATCGACTCGGCGATATTGTTGTTGGCGCGCCAGTCGGTAGCACGCTCCGCATAGGTGAACTGGTCCATGAAATGGCCCCCGGCTTCCACCGCAATACGGTGCGACTCCGTATAGATGTCTGATGGATTGCCAACCAGGTGGCAGCGCCCGCCATAGAACTCGATCGCTTCGATTTTCGCCCTTGAAGTGCCCGCCGGAATCACAGCTACGAAGGGCAAGCCGAGCAGCCTGGCAAAGTAGGCTTCGGAGATGGCCGTCGAGCCGCTGGACGCCTCCACTACCGTGCCTCTCTCGTTCAGCCAGCCATTGCAAAGCGCGTAGAGAAACAGCGATCTCGCCAGGCGATGTTTCAGGCTGCCGGTCGGATGACTGGATTCATCCTTGAAATAGAAGCGGATGCGCGGATAGCCCGGCAGGTCCAGCGGGATCAGGTGCGTATCGGCGGAACGGTTGAAGTCGGCTTCGATCTTGCGAATCGCTTCGCGGGTCCAGTCTGAGCGTGGCATGGGAACCTTCACCGAAATGACTGCGAACAGAACAACTGCCTTGGGCGCCCGGACTATCTCATGGCGCGTCGATTGGCATTTCGAGATTTCGATCATAGACTGCCGAGCGGCGCTGCGGCAATTTACTCCCCCTCAAGAACCTCATGGACTAGGGACGGGGAGTCAATCGCCAAATGCCTGCACATCCAGATCAGGACGTACGCATTTACGACAGAAGCCTGCGCCACAAAGCGAGCTTCTGCTCGAAATTGCGCGCCGCATGCGCCGGGCTCGATGAGGGCAGCACGACAGTCTCATAGCCTGCCGCCGCGAACTGCGCGGCGAAACGACCCGACGTACCGCCGTTGAAACCGACGCGGCGCAACTCGGGCGCCAGGGCATGCAGGCGCGCGAAATCGTTGGCCTGCGGATAGCGGATATTGGAGTCCAGGCTGCCCTCGCGCACGCAGGCGCCGAGCACATCCCACACGCCGATGCGGTGGGCTAGCAGCCGCACCAGCCGATCTGCGTAAGGCAAGTCAGGCAGCGGCTCGCCGGTCAGCGCACCCAGCAGTGGCCAGAATTGGTTGCGCGGATGCGCGTAGTACTGCTGCGCCGCGAGCGACGCGGCACCGGGAAAGCTGCCCAGCACCAGCACGCGCGTGTGCCGGTCGATGACCGGAGGCAGGCCTTGCTGGAGATCGGGGGCGAGAATCGGGGGGGATGCGGGGGATGGGACTGGCATGGAATGAGTGGACTTGGCCCGGGGGAGGACAGGCGCCTGTGCAGCTTGTGTGCGTTAGCTTGCTGCTGGCGCCCGCCCTCTCCCCCGCCCCTCTCCCACAAGTGTGGGAGAGGGGCGCAAACCAGCTACGCTTACGCCAGCAGCTTGTTGACGCGCTGCACGTAGATCGACGGATCTTCCAGCGTGCCGCCCTCGGCCAGCAGGGCCTGGTCGAACAGCACGTGCACGCGATCGCCGAAGGCGTCGTCCGTGGGGCCGGCTTCGACCAGCGCGCGCAGCTTCTTCACCAGCGCGTGGTCGGGGTTCAGCTCCAGGATCGGCTGGGCGTCGGGCGCCTTCTGGCCGGCCTGCTTCAGCAGGCGTTGCAGGTAGCCGCTCATGTCGCCTTCGTCCGACACCAGGCACGATGCCGACTCGGTCAGGCGCAGCGTGACGCGCACGTCCTTGGCCTTGCCATCCAGCACAGCCTTGGCGCTTTCCAGCACTGCCTTCCAGTCGCCTTCGGCTTTCTCCTGCTCGGCCTTCTCGTCGGCGTCGGCCAGCGCGCCCAGCTCCAGGTCGCCGCGTGCCACCGAGACCAGTTCCTTGCCATCGAACTCGCGCAGGAAGGACAGCATCCATTCGTCCACGCGGTCCGTCAGCAGCAGGACTTCGATGCCCTTCTTGCGGAACACTTCCAGGTGCGGGCTCGACTTGGCCGCGGCCCAGCTATCGGCCGTGACGTAGTAGATCTTGTCCTGGCCTTCCTTCATGCGGCCCACGTAGGCAGCCAGCGCCACGCTCTGCTCGGCGCTGTCCTGATGCGTGGAAGCAAAGCGCACCAGCTTGGCAATGCGCTCCAGGTTGGCGGCGTCTTCGCCCAGGCCTTCCTTGAGCGCCTGGCCGAACTGTTGCCAGAAGGTGGTGTACTTGGCGCGTTCGGCTTCGTCCTCGCTGTCGGCCAGCGTCTCCAGCATCGACAGCACGCGCTTGGTGCAGCCTTCGCGGATGGCCTTCACGTCGCGGCTTTCCTGCAGCAGTTCGCGCGAGACGTTGAGCGGGAGGTCGGCCGAATCCACCACGCCCTTGACGAAGCGCAGGTAGGCCGGCAGCAGTTGCTCGGCATCGTCCATGATGAAGACGCGCTTCACATAGAGCTTGAGGCCGGCCTTATGGTTGCGGTCCCACATGTCGAACGGCGCGCGTGCCGGCACGTACAGCAGCTGGGTGTATTCGCTGCGGCCTTCGACGCGGTTGTGGGTGTAGGCCAGCGGCGCTTCGTTGTCGTGCGCGATGTGCTGGTAGAAGGCGGTGTACTGCTCTTCGGTGATGTCCGACTTGGAGCGGGTCCACAGCGCGCTCGCCTGGTTCACGCTCTCCCACTCGCCGGTGGTCTTGTAGGCGCTGGTCTCGGCATCCCACACTTCCTTGGGCATGCGGATCGGCAGCGAGATATGGTCGGAGTATTTCTGGATGATGCCCTTGAGCTTCCAGGCCGAGAGGAAATCGTCCTCGCCTTCGCGCAGGTGCAGCGTGATGGTGGAACCGCGCTCCGCGCGGTCGATGGCGTCCACCGTGAACTCGCCGTCGCCGGTGCTTTCCCAGCGCACGGCTTCGCTGGCGGGCAGGCCGGCGCGGCGCGTTTCCACGGTGACCTTGTCGGCCACGATGAACGCCGAGTAAAAGCCCACGCCGAACTGGCCGATCAGGGCGGCGTCCTTCTGCTGGTCGCCGGAGAGCTGCTGGAAGAATTCCTTGGTGCCCGAGCGGGCGATAGTGCCGAGGTTGCGGATCGCCTCGTCGCGGCTCATGCCGATGCCGTTATCGGTGATCTTCAGCGTGCGCGCCTTGGCGTCGGCCTCGATGCGGATCGCCAGGTCGGCGTCGTTCTCGAGCAGGGCCGGGTTGGCAATCGCCTCGAAGCGCAGCTTGTCAGTGGCGTCGGAAGCATTCGAAACCAGCTCGCGCAGGAAAATTTCCTTGTTGCTGTACAGCGAGTGGATCATCAGGTGCAGCAGTTGCTTCACTTCCGCCTGGAAGCTCATCGTCTCGTGCGGTGCGGTCATGGTTCTCCTCTTAACAATCTTGGATAACTTTGGCTGATCTGGCCGATCTGGCCACATCTGGGAATCTGGGCCATGTGGCGGGCCGGCGCCCCGGGGGGCAGCCAGCCGCCGTCAGGCCGGTGACCCGAAACATAGGGGCATCCGGCCGCTTTTCAAGACATGACCGGCCTAGCGCCGCTCCAGTTGGCGCGCCAGGAAGTCCAGCATGGCGGGGTCATGGCTGCTGGCCACATTGAAGCGCATCCAGCCGGACGGCATCTGGGAAGGCGAAAACAAGCTGCCGGGGGCGAACAGGTAGCCCTCCTCGTGCCCGGCGACAGCAATGGCGTTGGTATCGCGCCCCGTGTCCGCCCACAGGTACATGCCGGCGTGCTGGCCGGGAAAGAGCGACAGGCCCATCCGCTCGATGGTGCGCCGGGTCTCATCGCGGGCGCGGTCGAGCCGGTTGCGCACCCGCTCCACGTGCTTGCGGTAGTGGCCTTCGGTCAGCACCTTGTAGAGCACGCGCTCGTTGATCTCCGGCGAGGCCAGGCCGGCCAGCAGCTTGCTGTCGGTGAGGCTGGCGACCAGCTCCGGGTGGGCGGCGATAAAGCCCACGCGCAGGTTGGCGGCCAGCGTCTTGGAAAAGCTGCCCAGGTAGATCACCCGGCGCAGCTGGTCCAGGCTGGCCAGCCGCGTGGCGGAGTGACCCGGCGGGCACAAGTCGCAATAGATGTCGTCCTCGACGATCAGCAGGTCGTACTGCTCGGCGAGGCGCAGCAGCTGGAAGGCCTTGGCGGCCGACAGGGAGGTGCCGGTGGGGTTGTGCAGCACCGAGTTGATCACCATCAGGCGCGGCCGGCGCGCCTGCAGGATGCGCTCCAGCGCCTCCAGGTCCGGCCCCTCGGCGGTGTAGGGCATGCCGATCAGCTGCGCGCCCTGGGCGGCGAAGCGGCCAAACATGACGAACCAGGCCGGGTCGCCCACCAGCACGGCGTCGCCGGGGCGCAGGTAGAGCCGGGCGATCAGGTCGAGCGCCTGCGTGATGCCGGAGGTGAGCACGATCTGCTCGGGGGTGGCGCCGATCTCCAGCTCGGCCAGGCGGTTGCGCAATTGCTGGCGCAGCGGCAGGAAACCCTGCGGCGTGCCGCTGGCCAGGAAATGGCCGCCCGGCTGGCGGCCCAGCCCGCGCAGCGCGCTGGCGATCAGGTCGCCGTCGAGCCAGTCGTTGGGGAGGAAGCCCATGCCTGGCGATTTATGCGGCTCGGTCGAGTGGAACATGCTGCGCAGCAGCCAGGTCACGTCGATGTTGCGCGCGCCGGTCGAGACCGGGGCTACCGCCGTGACCTGCGGCGTGCGCTCGCGCACATAGAAGCCGGAGCCACGGCGAGAATCCAGGTAGCCCAACGCCACCAGCCGCTCGTAGGCCTCGACCACGGTGAAGCGCGAGATGCCCTTTTCCTGCGCCAGCTGGCGGATCGAGGGCATGCGCATGCCGGCGCGGAACACCCGCTCGTCGATGCGCAGCCGCGCCCATTCGGTCAGTTGCTCCACCAGCGTCATCTGCGCCGAGGGCACCGGGTCGGGCATGCGCTCGGTGGGAGGCGGCATGACCAGGCGCAATGACCGCACCTGTTCGCCAGCCTGGGAGGCCGCGCCGTCCTGCTTACCTGCCCCGGCTCCTTTATCCTTGAGCCCTGGCGCAACCGGTTCCCTGCTGTTCATGCCTTGCTCCCGCCACTGTACTGAGAATGTTCTGCATAACTGTATCGGTACTGTACCGACAACCTTGTCTACCATCAACACACAATGCCAATAGCCCTCGACCATCTCGTGATCGCCGCCCCCACGCTTGAAGCGGGGGCGCAGCATGTCGCCGACGCGCTCGGCGTGGCGCCCCAGCCGGGCGGCGCCCACCCTGGCATGGGCACCCACAATTGCCTGCTCGGCTTGTTCGGCGGCATCTACCTGGAAGTCATCGCCATCGACCCCGAGGCACCCGTCCCCGCCCGGCCGCGCTGGTTTGGCCTGGACACCGAGGCGGTACAGGCCCGCCTGCGCCATGGCCCCTTCCTGATGCACTGGGTAGCGCGGGTGGAACGCCCGACCGACCTGTCCCTGTGGCAATCGCAATACCCCAGGCGCATCGCACCGGTCATCCCGATGACCCGTGGCGATCTGCGCTGGCGCATCACCGTGCCGGAAGACGGCAACCTGCCCTCGTGGCCGGCTGACGATGCCGATGGCGCGGACCGCCCGGCGACGCCGGGCGACGGCATCCTCCCCACGCTGATCCAGTGGGATGTGTCGACCCACCCTTCGTCCCGGCTGCCGAACCAGGGCCTGGCGCTGCGCACGCTGCGGGCACGCCATCCGCAGGCGGCCCGGCTGGCCGAGGCCACGCAGTGGCTGGGGGGTTGTCCGATCACCCTGGAGGCTTCCACCCTCGCGGAACTGAGCGCGGAAATAGAAACGCCCGACGGTGTGCGCACGCTGCGCTGAACCCGGCTCCGTCCGCCGCAGCAAGCAAGCCACAAACAAAAAGCAGCAACCACAAGAACAACCGCCAAGGAGACCCTTTGATGTCCGCCACCCGCAAGCGCTTCGACGACGACGCCTACCTCGGCAGCTGCACCGCCACCGTGGTGGCCGTGCACGCTGACGGCATCGAGCTCGACCAGACCGTGTGCTACGCGCGCAGCGGCGGCCAGGCAGGCGATACCGGCACGCTCAAGCTGGCCAACGGCGCCACCATCGCACTGCTGGAAACGGTGTACGCCCCGGACCGCAGCCACATCCTGCACGTGCCGGCGCCGGGCGCCGCGCTGCCGGAGCCGGGCGACATCGTTGCCGTCACCATCGACTGGGAGCGCCGCCACCGGCTGATGCGGCTGCATACCTGCCTGCACCTGCTGGGTTCGCTGATCCCCGTGCCGGTGACCGGCTGCGGCATCTCGCCGGACTCGGCGCGCATCGACTTCGACCTGCCGGAATCCACGCTCGACAAGGCCGTGCTCACCGAGCAGCTCAACGCGCTGATCGGCGCCGACAGCCGCGTGCAGGTGGACCGCATCACGCCCGAGCAGCTCGCCGAGCAGCCCGAGCTGGTGCGCACGGTGGGGGCCGCGCCGCCCGCGGGCAGCGGCATCATCCGCATCATCGACATCCCCGGCGTGGACCGCCAGCCTTGCGGTGGCACCCATGTGGCGGCCACCGGCGAGATCGGTGCCGTGCTGGTGACCAAGATCGAGAAGAAGAGCCGCACCAACCGCCGCGTGGTCGTGCAGTTCGCTGCGTGAGGGAGCAGGACGACACATGGATCCCGCTCTGCTCACCGGGCTGTCGGCCGCCCAGTTCGCCGCGCTGCTGTCGCTGATGGCCGTCGGTGCGTTCACGCCCGGCCCCAACACCACCATCGCCGCCGTCACGGGCGCCAACTTCGGCCTGCGCGCCACCCTGCCGCACTGCGTGGGCGTGGCGTTCGGCTTTGCCAGCATCCTGGCGCTGTGCGCGGCGGGCGTTGGCGCGCTGATCCTGGCCAGCCCGACGCTGGCGCTGCTGGTGCATACCGCCGGCGTGCTCTACCTGCTGTGGCTGGCGCTCAAGCTCGCGCGCAGCACCGTGCTGTCGGACAAGCAGGTGCTGCGCCCACTGTCGGCGTGGCAATCGGCGGTGCTGCAGTACGCCAATATCAAGGCATGGATGCTGGCGCTGGCGACGGCCGCCTCGTACATGGCCGGCGCGCAGTCGCCGGTGCATCGGGCCATGCTGGTCTGCGCGGTGTTCGGCGTGTTCGGCTTCGTCAGCAATGGCGTGTATGGCGTGATCGGCGCCACGCTGCGGCAATGGCTGCAGGTAGGCCACCGCATCCGCTGGTTCAACCGTGCAATGGGCCTGGCGCTGGCACTCACGGCGCTGTGGATTGCGCTGGCCGGCCGGCCCACCCTGCACTAATTCAAACACCATGGCTGCCAAACCCGCCTCTGTCCGGCCTATCCATGGCGCGCCTGCCGACGCCCACAGCGGTGGCATGCTGCTCGGCTTTATCGGCGTGGCCGTGTTCAGCCAGACCTTGCCCTTCACACGCATGGCGGTGGCCGAGCTGGACGCCACCTTCGTCGCGCTCGGCCGTGCCGTGGTGGCGGCGCTGCTGGCGCTGGCGCTGCTGTGGCAGCGTGGCGCGTTTGCCAGCGGGCGCCGGCCCCGGGGCGGCCAGTGGTGGCGCCTGGCGGTGACCTCGCTGGGCGTGGTGGTGGGCTTTCCACTGTTCTCCTCGCTGGCCATGCGTGAAGTGCCGGCCGGCCATGGCGCCATCATCACCGGCCTGCTGCCCCTCGCCACCGCGGTCTTTGCCGCCTGGTTTGGCCGCGAGCGGCCGTCGCCGGCGTTCTGGCTGTCGGCCGCCGCCGGCAGCGCGCTGGTGGTCGCCTTTGCCCTGTGGCAGGGCGCTGGCGGGCTGCAGCATGCGGACTGGCTGCTGTTCGCGGCGATGGTGCTGGGCGCGCTGGGCTATGCCGAAGGCGGCAAGCTGTCGCGCGAGCTTGGCGGGCTGGAAACCATCAGCTGGGCGCTGGCAGTGGCGCTACCGCTGTTGTTGCCGGTAGTGGCATGGCTAGGGTTGCAGCACGCCGGCCAGATCGCCGCCGCCTCGCCGCGCGCCTGGATCGGCATGGGCTATGTTTCCGTATTCTCGATGTTCATCGGCTTCCTGTTCTGGTATGCCGGCCTCGCAAAAGGCGGCGTGGCGCGCGTGGGGCAGATACAATTGCTGCAGCCGTTCCTCACGCTGGCGGGCGGCGCCCTGCTGCTGGCCGAGCCGCTCGATGCGGTCACGCTCGCTTTTGCGGTGGCGGTGATCGGCGTGGTAGCCCTTGGCCGCCGTACCGCCGTGCGCAGCGCCCCCTCGGGCTCCCTGCCCGCGCCCGCCGTCGAAGAACCCCACCCCACCCCGTTGGGACGATCCCACTGACTGGAGACCCTATGTCCGTCTATGACACCCTTGCCCGCCTCGGCATCGAACTGCCCAACGCCGGTGCGCCGGCCGCCGCCTACGTCATGGCCGCGCAAACCGGCAACACCGTGTTCCTTTCGGGCCACATCGCCCGCAAGGATGGCAAGCCCTGGGTAGGCAAGCTGGGCAAGAACCTGGGAACCGAAGACGGCAAGGCCGCAGCGCGCGCCATCGCCGTGGACTTGCTGGCCACGCTGCACACCCACCTGGGCGGCGACCTGAACCGCGTCACCCGCATCGTCAAGGTGATGAGCCTGGTCAACTCCACGGAAGACTTCACCGAGCAGCACCTGGTGACCAACGGCGCGTCGGAGCTGCTGGCGGAAGTCTTCGGCGAAGCCGGCAAGCATGCCCGCAGCGCCTTTGGCGTAGCGCAGATCCCGCTGGGCGCCTGCGTCGAGATCGAGATGATCGTCGAAGTGAAGTAAGCGGAAAAGAAGCAAGAAAGCCGAGCGACGTGAATTGAAATAAGGCTAGGGACCGGGGGATTCCCCTCCCCCTGCCCCCGACCCACTGAAGGCACCTCCCACCGATGCGCATCGACAACCTGCCTTTCGGCACCACCGACTGGTCTGACATCACCCCGACCCGCCACCCCGGCGACACCGGGGAAGCCCTCTGGCGCACCCGCCAGTTCGGCGACATCCGCGTTCGCATGGTGGAGTATTCTGCCGGGTATCTCGCCGATCACTGGTGCACAAAAGGGCACATCCTCTTTGTACTGGAAGGCGAGCTGCATACCGAGCTGGAAGACGGCCGACATTTCGTGCTCCGCGCGGGCACGAGCTACCAGGTCGCCGACCAGGCCGAGCCGCACCGTTCGTCCACCCCGACCGGGGCGCGGCTTTTTATCGTTGACTGAGTCGAGCCAACTCGACTCCCCACACACCAAGAGAACATCATGAACTGGGCCATCTCCCGCCGGGCGCAACAGCTGACCAGCTCGGCTATCCGCGAAATCCTGAAAGTGACCGAGCGTCCGGAAGTCATTTCCTTCGCCGGCGGCCTGCCGTCGCCGGCTACGTTCCCGGTAGCGGCCATGGAACAAGCGGTGGCCCGGATCTTCGCCGACAACCCGCAGGCTGCCCTGCAGTACGCCGCCACCGAAGGCTACATGCCGCTGCGCGAATTCATCGCCAAGCGCCATAACGTGGACGTGGAGCGCGTGCTGATCACCACCGGCTCGCAGCAAGCGCTGGACCTGATCGCCAAGGTGATGATCGATCCGGGCAGCCCGGTGCTGGTGGAAACGCCCAGCTACCTCGGCGCGCTGCAGGCCTTCTCGCTGTTCGAGCCGGAATTCGTCTCGGTGCCGGGCGACGACAAGAGCCTGCTGCCCGAAGCCCTCACGCCCGAGCTGACCGCCGGCGCGCGCTTCCTCTACGCCCTGCCCAACTTCCAGAACCCCACCGGACGGCGCATGCCGCTGGAGCGCCGCCTGGCCCTGGTGGCCCGCGCCCGCGAGCTCGGCGTGCTGCTGGTCGAGGACGATCCCTACGGCGAGCTGAGCTATAGCGGCGACCAGCTGCCGAGCCTGCTGTCGATGAACCCCGACGGCGTGATCTACATGGGCTCGTTCTCCAAGATCCTGGCCCCCGGCCTGCGCCTGGGCTATGTGATCGCCCCGCCCGACCTGCATTTCAAGCTCTGCCAGGCCAAGCAGGCTTCTGACCTGCACACGCCCAGCTTCACTCAGCGCCTGGCCTATGAAGTGGTGCGCGACGGCCTGCTGGACACGCACATCCCGACCATCCGCACGCTCTACGCAGCGCAGTGCCAGGCCATGCTGGATTCGCTCACGCGCCACATGCCCGAAGGCGTGACCTGGAACGCGCCCGAAGGCGGCATGTTCATCTGGATGGAGCTGCCCGAGGGCCTGGACAGCATGGAGATCCTGCAAGAAGCAGTCAAACGCAATGTGGCCTATGTGCCGGGCGCGCCGTTCTACGCCAGCAACCCGCGCCGCAATGCGCTGCGCCTGGCCTTTGTCACGGTGGCGCCGGAGCGCATCGAGCAAGGCGTGGCCATCCTCGGCACGCTGTTCCGCGAAGCCATCGCCAAGCTCGCGCCGCAAGCCAAGGCTGCCTGAGCGTCGCTTGAGCGACACGCATGGCACGGATACGCCTCCCGGCTAATACCGGGCTGGCGGGCTTCATGGCAAGATAACGGCCATCGCCCGTCAGTCCGGGCCGCGAACGCGCATGCAGTTGCGCATGCCCGGCCCACGCCTTAAGGAGAAGGTTTTCGTGCTGCGTATCTGGGGTCGACTCTCATCGATCAATGTGCAGAAAGTGGTCTGGTGCGCGCGCGAGCTGCACCTGGACCACGAACGCATCGACATTGGCGTCAGCGAGGGCGACCTCGACACCGAGGCCTATGTCCGGCTCAATCCCGACCGCAGCATCCCGGTGATAGAGGATTTCCGCGGCACCGACGTGGGCGGCGAGCCCTTTGTGCTGTGGGAGTCCAACGCCATCGTGCGCTACCTTTGCGCGCACGACGGCGAGGATAGCCTGTGGCCCGGCAACGTCAAGGCGCGCGCGCTGGCCGACCGCTGGATGGACTGGCAGACCAACGCCTTCAGCCCGGCCATGGTCGACGCGTTCCGCCACCTGGTGCGGCTACCCGCCGAGCAGCGCGACCCCGACCTGATCGCCCGTTCCCTGGAACGCACCGAACCGCTCGCGGCCCGGCTCGACGAAGCCCTGGCGCAGCGCGAATTCATCTGCGGCGACCGTTTCACCATGGCCGACATCCCGGTTGCCTGCGCCGCGCACCGCTGGCTGGGCCTGCCGGCGGCGCACCAGCCTCGCCCGCACCTGGAGCGCTGGGCAGCGGCCATGCGGGCGCGGCCTGCCGCCCGCACCATCCTGACGCTGCCGCTGGTCTGAGCCGCCCCCTCGCTACCTGCTTCGTCCGAATTTGCAGGTAGCGCTTATTTGCTCACTTCCTGGCTCGCTTACTTGCTGTTGCGCCCACCCGACATCGCGGCAAGCACCCCTAGCCCGATCAGCGCGCCGCCGGTCAGGTAACGGCCCACGGCCTGCGCGCCCCTGGCGCGGGAGAGCAGCGGCAACAGCGCCGCCGCGGCCAGCACATAACAGCAATCCGTGGTGGCGGCGATCAGCACGAAGGTCCCGCCCAGGGCAACGCTTTGCGGCAGCGCCGCGATGGCGGGGTCCATGAACTGCGGCAGGAAGGCAGCAAAGAACAAGGTGGTCTTGGGGTTGAACAAGGCCACCACGAAGCCATCGCGAAACACCCGCTTCAAGCCGGCCCCGCCAGGAGCCGGTGCCGCCTCCGTGGCAGCAGCCGGCCGCGCGCGCAGCGCGCGTACCCCCAGATAGACCAGGTAGGCCGCGCCGGCGTACTTCATCACGGCAAAGGCCAGCGACGACACCGCGAACAGCGCCGCCAGCCCCAGCGCGGCCGCCAGCACATTGACCAGGTTGCCCAGCACCACGGCCGCCACCGAAGCCAGGCCCGCAAGCCGACCTTGCGACAGCGTGCGCGCAACGATGTAGATCACTGCCGGCCCCGGCGTCACCGCGAGCAACAGGCTGGACAACAGGAACGCAGCAAGCACGGGACCGCCGGGAAGGATGTGATGCATGGCAATGCTCCTTTGGGTGTAGGAACGCCATCCCTGATGCCAGACCAGCCTCTTTATCGGCAGCGCCAGGGCACGAAAGGACGACCGCCACATTCTGCCACCACGGGCCCGGCCAGCACATATTTGCGTATCGAGTGGTTTGGAGTACTCTGCCCTATGGGGCAGGGAGTGCGCCAGCCTGCCCCCCAGGCAAACCCTGATCCATGAATCCGGCTCACTACGGTGGTGACCGGATTTAGGGCGGTGCGGCGGGAACCCATCCTTAAAATCGAGAATTTGTCGGTAGCGCGGCTGGGACAGCACGCCAGGACAAGAACCGGAACGGCAGGCCGGGGCAGTCAGAAGAGTACCTGCCGCATAACCCGAGGAGGATTCATCGTGTGGAGTCAAGTTTATGACCCGCTAGGCAGCATGGCGTTGTCAACGCTAGCTGCCGGCATTCCTGTCGCCGTACTGCTGGCTTCGCTGGCCTTCTTTCATTTGCAGGCTCACCTGGCCGCCGGGCTGGCGCTGGTGGTCGGCGTGATCATCGCAGCCGCCGTGTTCGGCATGCCTGCCGAGATGGCGGGCAAGGCCGCCGGCCTGGGCATCGTGTCGGGCCTGTTCCCGATCGGCTGGATCGTGCTGAACATCATCTTCCTGCACCGGCTGACCACCATCAACGGCTCCTTCAAGGTGCTGCAGAATTCGATCTCAGGCATTACCGAAGACCGCCGCCTGCAACTGCTGCTTGTCGCCTTCAGCTTCGGCGCCTTCTTCGAGGGTGCGGCCGGCTTCGGCACGCCGGTGGCAGTCACCGGCGCCATCCTGATCGGCCTGGGCTTCTCGCCGCTGGCCGCCTCCGGCCTGGCGCTGATCGCCAATACCGCGCCGGTGGCCTATGGCGCACTGGGCGCACCGCTGATCGGGCTGGCCTCGGTCACCGGCCTGGACCTGTTGCACCTGTCGGCCATGGTCGGCCGTCAGTTGCCCTTTTTCTCGGTGCTGGTGCCGTTCTGGCTGATCTGGGCGTTCGCGGGTTTCCGCGGCATGCTGGCGATCTGGCCGGCAATCCTGGTGGCCGGCGTCACCTTTGCCGTTCCGCAGTTCCTGGTGTCGAACTACCACGGTCCCTGGCTGGTGGACGTGATCGCCGCGCTGGTTTCGATGGGCTGCCTCGCGCTGTTCCTGAAGGTCTGGAAGCCCAAGGAAATCTGGACCTCCACCAAGATCCTGGGCCGCCATGACGACTCCAAGGTCGACGACCCCGAAGCCGTGGCTGCCGAAGCGCGCGCCAATGCGGCTTCCGTCGGCATCTCGGTGGTCAAGGCCTGGATGCCGTGGGTGATCCTGACTGTCTTTGTCTTCGTCTGGGGCGTCCCGGAATTCAAGAAGCTCATGGATGGCCTGTGGCAATTCAAGTACCCGATTCCCGGACTTGACAAGGCTGTGCTCAAGGTACCGCCGGTGGTGCCCAAGGAGATCGCCGAAGCCGCCGTGTTCAACTTCAACGTGCTGTCGATGGCGGGCACCGGCATCCTGGCTTCGGCCGTGCTGGGCGGCTTGCTGATGGGCTATTCGGTACCGCGCCTGATCAAGGAGTACTGGGAAACCATCAAGCTGGTGAAGTACTCGCTGCTGACCATCTGCGCGATGTTCGGCATCGGCTACCTGACCCGCTACTCGGGCCTCGATGCCACGATGGGGCTGGCGTTTGCCCATACCGGCGTGTTCTACCCGTTGTTCGGCACCATGCTGGGCTGGCTGGGCGTCGCGCTGACCGGCTCGGACACGGCCTCCAACGTGCTGTTCGGCGGCCTGCAGAAGACCACGGCCGAGCAACTCGGGCTGTCACCGGTCCTGATGGCAGCGGCCAACAGCTCCGGCGGCGTGATGGGCAAGATGATCGACGCGCAGTCCATCGTGGTGGCATCCACCGCCACCAAGTGGTACGGCCACGAAGGCGACATCCTGCGCTATGTGTTCTTCCATTCGATCGCGCTGGCGGTTTTGGTCGGGCTGTTCATTACGCTGCAGGCGTATGTGCATCCGTTCACGCAGATGGTGATTCATTGAGCGGCTGTGTCGGGCTGCCATGATGAAAATGGCCCCGCCCTTTCGGGGACGGGGCCAGCGCGCTGACAGTAGCGGCAGCGATAGCCCGGTGCTCGCACCGGCACTCAGTCCTCAAACCAGTTCGCCAGCCGCAAGCCGTCCAGCTCGGCGAAATCCCTGGTATTGCGCGTCACCAACGTCAGGCCGTGCGCCATTGCAACGGATGCGATCTGCCCATCCACGAAGGGCAAGGTGAACCCAGCCCGCTCGCGCGAACTGCGCAGATCGGCATGGATCCGCGCAGCAGCGTTGTCATAAGGCAAGACAAGCAAGGTGCTGACAACGTCCTGTACAAAGCGGCCGACCGCGTCCTTGCGCTGGCCTTCTGGCATACGCAGCCAGCCATATCGAAGCTCGTGCCAGACCGGTGCCGGGATGGCCAGTTCGCCGTCAAATCGAGACAGGTTCGCCATGACCCCGGCATCCGGCCGTGGCCGCATCGCCTCGGAAACGATGTTGGTGTCCAGCAACCAGCTTACGGCGTTCACCATGTGAAGTCGCGCCCCCCGCCGGCTTGACGCAAATCGTCAAATGGGCCAACTTCATCCTCAAGTTGCACATGCTCCTTACGCCACTCCATCAAGCGCGCGAGGAAGCCGGATGAGGATCCGGCAAGCTGCCGATATTGCGCCCAAGACATCAACACCGCCGCGGCCTGTCCGCGCCGGGAGATAAGGAGGGGCTCCTGCTCCCTCTCAACGTCGCGTAGCGCATCTGCCAGATGCGCTCTTGCCTCCGAGAATGGAATAGTCTGCATAGCGATGCTCCCCGCCCGACATGTACATTTCAATTGTACAACATGCCGTAACTGACAGATCCATCGCGTGATTGGCCGGGCAGGATATCCTGCCCGGCAACAAAGTGGCGGCAGCCCAACAGGACACTCACGCCATCAACCGGTACGCCAGCCGTGCCGCGGCCCGTGCGCCGCAGGCGTCGCGGTCATAGAGTGGATTGAACTCCGCCAGGTCCGCCACGCGCAGCTTGCCGCTGGCGCGCACCAGTGCGACCACCTCCTCCACGACCGGCAGGGGCACGCCGTAGGCGGCCGGGGCCGAGACCGCTGGCATCACGGCCGCCGGCAGCACGTCCAGGTCGATGGTGAGGTAGACGTGATCGACCGCATCCATCAGGCCCTGCAGCTCGGCAAGCCGCGCGTCCAGGTGCCGCTCCTGCATCTGTACGTCCTCGACGTAGTGCACGCCAAGCGCATCCGCATGCGCGAACAGCGCGGCGGTATTGCCGAGACGGCTCACGCCCAGGCAGGCGTACTCGAAGCGCTGGCCGCGCTCGCGGCATGCCTGCGCGATCTGGTCGAACGGCGTGCCCGAGCTGCCGGGACGGCCGGTGCGCAGGTCGAAGTGCGCATCGAGGTTGATCACCAGCACGCGGCCTTGGTCGCCGCGCGCATCGAGATGCGCGCGCAGCCCCTGCCAGGTGCCCCAGGCGATCTCGTGGCCACCGCCCAGCACCAGAGGGAAGGCACCCTGATCCAGTTCGGCCGCGACCGCTTGCGCCAAGGCTTGCTGCGCGGTCTCGAGATCGCCATCGTTGCAGACTACGTCGCCGGCATCGTGGAAAGCTTCGAGGCCATGGGCCGGGATGCCGGCCAGAGCGCGGCGGATTTCGCGCGCCCCCCCGGCGGCGCCCGGACGGCCCTGATTGCGCAGCACGCCAGCGTCGCAGCAAAAGCCCAGCAGCACGGGCGCGCCGGGCACGCGTTCGGCGCCTTGGGTGCGCACGACATTGAACAGCCGGCGCGTGTCGCCCAGCTCGCCCGCATCGCTGCGGCCGCGCCAGACGCTGCTCGGCGCCGCGGCCAACGGATCCATCTCGCTCATGACAGGCGGCGGCCCAGGGTTTCCGGCACCATCGCCAGGCCGATCAGCGAGACCAGCCCGCACCCGATCACGTAAAGCGCAGGCGCATTGGGGTTGGCGGTGAGATGGATCAGCTCGGTCGAGAAGAACTGCGCGAAGCCACCGAAGATGGCAATGGCCACGCAATAGGCGATCGACAGGCCGGTGGCGCGCAGGCGCTGCGGCAGCACCTCGCTGACCAGCACCATCGACGCCGGCGAGGTCATCGACATCGGCACCGAGAGGCAGCCCACCACCAGCAGCAGGCGCGTCAGGCTAGGCTCGGCGTTGATCAGCACAAAGGCCGGATAGATCATCAGCAGCAAGGCCACGCGCGACCACAGCACCACCGGGCGGCGGCCAACGCGATCGCTCAGCCAGCCGGCGAACGGCGACAGCACCACTTGCACGCCGGCGGCCACGCAAGCGGCCCAGATGCCCAGCGACAACGGCATATGCAGCTGGCTGACCGCGTAGTTGCTGAGGTAGTACACCACGATGTAGGTCGACGACGCGACGCCAATCATCAGCAGGATGCTGGCCACCAGCGCGCGGCGGTGCTCGCGCAGCAGTTGCATGGTGGACCCGCTTTCCGATTCCGCGGCCGCCGGCGCGGTTTCCTCCAGGCGGCGGCGAATCACCAGGCCCACCGGGATCACCAGGATGCCGATCACGAAGGCCGCGCGCCAGCCCCAGGCCTCAAGCGCGGCCGGCTCCAGCACATTGCTCAGGAACAGGCCGACCAGCGCGCCGAACAGCGCCGCCAGCCCCTGGCTGAACGGCTGCCAGCTGGTATAGAAGCCGCGCGAGCGGTTGTCGGCGTACTCCAGCAGCAATGCCGTGGAAGCGCCCATCTCGCCGCCGATGGCGAAGCCCTGCACCAGGCGTGCAAGCAGGATCATGATCGGCGCCAGCATGCCGATCTGGGCATAGGTCGGCGTCACCACGAAGATCACCGAGCTCAGGCCCATCAGCCAGAGCGTCAGCGCCACCGCCGGCTTGCGCCCGACGCGGTCGGCGTACATGCCGATCAGCAGGCCGCCCAGCGGGCGCATCAGGAAGCCGACGCCGAAGGTGGCGAAGGACAGCAGCAACTGCCCGGTGGGATCGGATACCGGGAAATACAGCCGGCCGATCAGCGTGGCGAAGAAGCTGTAGACCACGAAGTCGTAGAACTCAAGGCCGTTGCCGATGGTGATGGCGGCGATGGAGTTGAACCTGGACAGTGGGGCCTGCGAGGCGTCGGCGGGAGCGCCGGCAATGGGGGCAGTGGTGTCGAATGGCATGATGAATACAGTGAGTGGCGTTGAACTTGATACTCTCCCGCATCCGGGCCCGGCTGGGCCCGCACGGGACGGTCTTCCATCAGCTGCTCACAGCAGCATGGCCGCGGCCCAGCCGAAGCCGATCAGCGGCAGGTTGAAATGCAGGAAGGTGGGCACCACGGTGTCGCGGATATGGTCGTGCTGACCATTGGCATTGAGCCCCGCGGTGGGTCCCAAGGTCGAGTCCGAGGCCGGCGAGCCGGCATCGCCCAGGGCCGCGGCGGTACCTACCAGGGCGATGGTGGCCAGCGGCGAGAAGCCGAAGCTCAGCGCCAGCGGAACATAGAGGGCGGCGATGATAGGCACGGTGGAGAAGGACGAGCCGATGCCCATGGTGATCAGCAGGCCCACCAGCAGCATGACCAGCGCGGCCACGCCGCGGTTGTCGCCGACCAAGGCCGTCGAGGCCTGCACCAGGGACGCCACCTCGCCGGTCGCGTTCATCACCCCGGCGAAGCCGGAGGCGGCGATCATGATAAAGCCGACCATGGCCATCAGGCGCATGCTTGGATGAACACGCCGTCCTGCTCGCGCCAGCGGATCACCCCGCTCATGGAGACGATGGAAAAGCCCACCAGGCCACCGAACAACACCACGCCACCACCAGCAACACCAGCCATGCCGCGCCAGGTTCAGCGCGTTCACGTTCAGGCTTCCTTCTTGCTGTTGATCATCGGCAGGTTCAGGCCCTGCTCTCGTGCACAGTCGATGGCGATGTCGTAGCCGGCATCCGCGTGGCGCATCACGCCGGTGGCGGGATCGTTGTGCAGCACGCGGGCGATACGGGCGGCGGCTTCGTCGGTGCCGTCGCACACGATCACCACGCCCGAATGCTGCGAGAAGCCCATGCCCACGCCGCCGCCATGATGCAGCGAGACCCAGGTCGCGCCGCTGGCGGTGTTGAGCAGCGCGTTGAGCAGCGGCCAGTCGGAGACTGCGTCGGAGCCGTCCTGCATGCTTTCGGTTTCACGGTTCGGGCTGGCGACCGAGCCGGAGTCGAGGTGGTCGCGGCCGATCACCACCGGCGCCGACAACTCGCCGCTGCGCACCATCTCGTTGAACGCCAGGCCAAGCTTGGCGCGCAGGCCCAGGCCAACCCAGCAGATGCGCGCCGGCAGGCCCTGGAAGCTGATGCGCTCGCGCGCCATGTCCAGCCAGCGGTGCAGGTGGGCGTCGTCGGGGATCAGTGCCTTGACCTTGGCATCGGTCTTGTAGATATCCTGCGGATCGCCCGACAGCGCGGCCCAGCGGAACGGGCCGACACCGCGGCAGAACAGCGGGCGGATATAGGCCGGCACGAAGCCCGGGAAATCGAAGGCGTTCGCCACGCCCTCTTCCTTGGCCATCTGGCGAATATTGTTGCCGTAGTCGAAGGTGGGCACGCCCATCTTCTGGAAGTCCAGCATGGCCTGCACGTGCTTGGCCATCGACTGCTTGGCGGCCTTGACCACGCCGGCCGGATCGGTCTGCGCGCGGTCGCGGTACTGGCCCCAGGTCCAGCCCACCGGCAGGTAGCCGTTGAGCGGGTCATGTGCGCTGGTCTGGTCGGTGACCATGTCCGGACGCACGCCACGGCGCACCAGCTCGGGCAGCACCTCGGCGGCATTGGCGCACAGCGCGATGGAAACGGCGCGGCCTTCGGCGGTGTATTTGGCGATGCGGGCCAGCGCGTCGTCGAGATCCGCGGCCTGCTCGTCGACATAGCGGGTGCGCAGGCGGAAATCAATGCTGACCTGCTGGCATTCGATGTTCAGCGAGCAGGCGCCGGCCAGCGTGGCGGCCAGCGGCTGCGCGCCGCCCATGCCGCCCAGGCCAGCGGTCAGCACCCAGCGGCCCTTGAGGTTGCCGTTGTAGTGCTGGCGCCCGGCTTCCACGAAGGTCTCGTAGGTGCCCTGCACGATGCCCTGGCTGCCGATATAGATCCAGCTGCCGGCGGTCATCTGGCCGTACATGGCCAGGCCCTTGGCATCGAGCTCGTTGAAGTGTTCCCAGGTGGCCCAGTGCGGCACCAGGTTGGAGTTGGCGATCAGCACGCGCGGGGCGTTGCTGTGGGTCTTGAACACGCCGACCGGCTTGCCGGACTGCACCAGCAGGGTTTCGTCGTCGTTCAGCGTCTTGAGCGTCTCGACAATCTTGTCGTAGCACTCCCAGTTGCGCGCAGCACGGCCGATGCCGCCATACACCACCAGTTCCTTGGGGTTCTCCGCCACTTCCGGGTCGAGGTTGTTCATCAACATGCGCAGCGGCGCTTCGGTCTGCCAGCTCTTGGCAGTCAATTGGCTGCCACGCGGGGCGCGGATCTCTACATCACGGAAGCGGGGGGTCTGGCTCACGGCAACTCCTTCGTTCAATAAGGCCGGCTGGAGAGCTGGCCTGTTTAGCTGTTCTAGGTATGTATAGTGTTGTATATACAAGCCCAAAGAAATTGGGGTATTCCCGAGGACAACTCGCAGGAACGGCCAAGAAAGTGCGCTTGTGATTACCTGAACGACAATGGCGACAGAAAGTGCTAACCGCTTAAATGCGGCGGCCTGTCGCCGGCACGCCTTGCCGTGACCGAGCCAATGCGCGGCGCGGATGGCGCCGCGCCCGGGCATGGCGCGCGGCCTGAGGGTGCGCGACCAGGCCCTGATTGAGCCCGGATCGCACAGGGATCCCTTGCTGCGGGTGCGGATATCGACGCTGTATCATGCTACTGATCCGCCGCATGCCAATGGCATCGATACGGCCCTTGCGAGCACGTCGGCGCCCCGGATGATGCGGTCGCCGCGGAACCTGGACTCCCATGCTGATGCGTTTCCTGGAACGGCTGATCGACCCGTTCCGCCCCCTCCCCGACACCAAGCCGCCCAGCCAGATATGGCGCTTCTATGCCTATTTCCTGCTCGAGGTGTGGCCGGTCTTCGCGCTGCTGCTGGCGGTGGGGCTGGCCGGCGCGCTGATCGAGGTCGCCCTGTTCGGTTTTCTTGGCCGCCTGGTCGACCTGGCGCAGGCAACGCCGCCCGCCGACTTCTTCGCGCGCCACCGCGCCGAACTGGCGTGGATGGCGGTGGTGGCGTTGCTGCTGCGCCCGCTCTTCACCGGCCTGCACGACGTCCTCGTGCACCAGGTCATCAACCCGAGCCTGGGCAACCTGGTGCGCTGGCAGAACCACCGCTACGTGCTCAAGCAAAGCCTGTCGTTCTTCCAGAACGACTTTGCCGGGCGCATCGCGCAGCGCATCATGCAGACCGGCTTCTCGCTGCGCGATTCGGCGGTGCAGGCCGTGGACGCGATCTGGCATGTGGTGATCTACGCCGCGAGCTCCCTCTACCTGTTCGCCGAGGCCGACTGGCGCCTGATGATCCCGCTGCTGGCGTGGATCGCGTGCTACGTAGCCGCCATGCTGTACTTCACGCCGCGCGTGAAGGCGCGCTCGGTAGCGGCCACCGGCGCGCGCTCGCGGCTGATGGGGCGCATCGTCGACGGCTATACCAACATCACCACGCTCAAGCTGTTTGCCCACACGCGCCATGAAGAAGACTACGCGCGCGAAGCCATGGCCGACCTGACCGACAAGGCACGCCTGTCCGGGCGCATGGTCAGCGCCATGGATTTCACCGTGACCTCGCTCAATGGCATGCTGATCGCCGGCACTACCGGGCTGGCGCTGTGGCTATGGAGCCAAGGGCACGTCAGCATCGGCGCGATTGCGTTGTCGACCGGGCTGGTGATCCGCATTGTCAGCATGTCGGGCTGGATCATGTGGGTGATCAGCGGCATCTTCGAGAATATCGGCCAGGTCCAGGATGGCCTGCAGACCATCGCCGCGCCACGCAAGGTAGGCGATCGCGACGATGCCCAAGCGCTGCGCGTCACGCGCGGCGAGGTGCGCTTCGAAGGCGTGGGCTTTCACTACGGCAAGGGTTCGGGCGTGATCGAGAACATCGACCTGGTGGTGCGCCCGGGCGAGAAGATCGGCCTGGTCGGCCCGTCCGGCGCCGGCAAGTCCACGCTGGTCAACCTGCTGCTGCGGCTGTACGACGTGGAGCGAGGACGCATCCTGATCGATGGCCAGGACATTGCCGGCGTCACGCAGGAAAGCCTGCGCGCGCAGATCGGCATGGTGACGCAGGATACGTCGCTGCTGCACCGCTCGATCCGCGACAACCTGCGCTATGGACGGCCCGGCGCCAGCGAGGCCGAACTGCTCGCCGCGGCCGACGACGCCCATGCCGGCGAGTTCATTCCGCGCTTGCGCGATGCGCATGGGGCTACGGGGCTGGATGCGCAGGTGGGCGAGCGTGGCGTGAAGCTTTCAGGCGGCCAGCGGCAGCGCATTGCCGTCGCCAGGGTGCTGCTCAAGAACGCGCCCATCCTGATCCTCGATGAAGCCACCTCGGCGCTGGACTCCGAAGTGGAGGCTGCCATCCAGGAGAACCTGGAGACGCTGATGCAGGGCAAGACGGTTATCGCCATCGCGCACCGGCTCTCCACCATTGCGCGCATGGACCGGCTGGTGGTACTGGAGAACGGCCGCATTGCCGAGAGCGGCACGCATGCGGAGTTGCTGGCGCGTGGGGGGCTCTACGCGCGGCTGTGGGCGCATCAGACGGGGGGATTTGTGGGGGTGGACTAGAGTGGGTTGGTGGGGGGCTTGGGATTGATGTTGGTGGTGGTGGTTTTTGGGCCCAAGTGCCTCCATGCGCGGGTCTTTCGCTGTTTCTTTTGGCGGCGTTGGTTTTTGGGCCCAATGGCCTGTATGCGTGTTTGGTTCGCTGTTTCTTTGGGCGGCGTTGGTTTTTGCACCCAAGGGCCATACGACATCCCCCTGCGGGGGCTGCCGGTCACTCTTCTTTGCGCGGCAAAGAA